>DAOUVM010000289.1 GCA_030667645.1 Ardenticatenales bacterium
GGGCTGGGTATTCTCAAAGAGTGCCAGCAACGGGACGACTGGGAGGCCCTGGATGCTGAGATGGCAAAGTACAGCATCAAGTTGCCCTGCTCCAGCGCCAAAGGCGGCCTCAAGATGGTTACCGTGGCCATGGTGAAGGAGGAGAGTGGTTTTGCGGCCGAGTTGGCATCGCTCACGGCGGGAGCCAAGCTGCTGAATACCTATGAGGGGATGCTGACCGAGGAGCAGGCGCTGGCCATCTATGAGCAAGACCAGCCGGAGATCATCCTGCAGGCCGGTGGCGTCGATCTTGGCGGCGACACGGAGACGCAGTTGCACAATGCTCGTCTGTTGGCCGAGTGCTCCTCTGCGGCCAGCTATGCCCTCTATGGTGTGCCGGTGATCTATGCCGGCAACCAGGATGTCCGCGGCGAGATCGAACGAATCTACAAGGCCAAGGGCGTTGACATCCGCATCACTCCCAACGTCATGCCAGAGATCAACACTTTCCACATTGAGGTTGTCAACGAGGCGATCCGCAACCTATTCCAGACGATCATCATTCGCGGCAAGGGTTTTGACATTGTGGAGAAATACATGAGCGCGCCGTTCATCCCCACGCCCCGCGCTGCTTTTCGGGGGATCAACCTGCTGGCCAAGGGATTTGGCGATGAAGCCGGGTTGGGCAACATTGTGGCGCTGGACATTGGCGGAGCGACGACAGATTTTTACTCGAACGTCAGCGATAACCCGCTGTACGGCTATCTGGGCGACGACCCGCTGCGCAAGGTCAAGCGCACGATTCTAAAGACGCCCAATACTCCGCTGGCCTACCGGCGGGTGGAGGGCAAGTTTGGCCTGGCCTACGATGCCGAGAATGTCAAGGAGCTTGAGCGGTTCCAGAGCGGGGTGATGAAGCGCGATCTGGAGAGGTTCTTGATGAGCGAGTATCCTGATCTCCGGTCGGGCAATGATGAGTTTGGGAGCTTTTTGTCCACGGCGCAGAACGGATTGGACTTGAACCTGGATCACTATCTGAGCTGGCTCACGGCGAATCCCCACATCCTGCCTCGCTCGGACGAAGAGAACGCAGTGCGCTCTTTCCTGGCTCAGGAGATCATGGCCGCCACCACCGGCCGCAACCTGGGATACGTCAAGGAGACAGACACCTACTTTTTGCAGTATGGGGTTAACTTTCTCAACCAACCCTGTACTACTCTGCTCATTGGCGGTACCATCTATCACAAGTGCAAGGATGGAGGCGATTTCGGGCGTGATCTGCATCTGATTGCGGCCGGCACGCAGTACAATGAGGATGAAAGCTGGATTCTGCGGCCGCGGGGCCAGGTGCTGCTGGATGCGGCCTATATGGTGTCGATCGTCGGTGGGTTGTACGGCCGCATTGACCCGGAGAGGGCGCTGCGGATGGTAAAGCGCACGCTGGCGGCCTTGGAGTAGATGCGGTAGAATCTTGGGTCCGTTGGCCGAACCGGCGCTCAACGCCGAATTGGATCGCGTAAACGAGATTCTCCTGCCCTCTGTCCCGAGCTTTGGGTCGGCCCGCCTGTCGGGAGGGTCATCGGGGTCCGAATCCATGGGTGCAGCGAGAGGCCGGGGGGAATCCTCCTTTTTGGCCAGTTTGGGAATTGGGGCCTTGACGCCGCGGGGTAGCTCTATCTGGCCGGAGTAGAACGATCCGGACCGGGATCCACCGCGGCCAGATTTGAGGAGACAGGATGAAAATTCTGAGACGGCTCTTTCGCCTGCTCACGCCGTATTGGAGAACCTTGCTGTCAAGTGGATTTCTGCTACTGGGACGAGCAGCGATCGAACTGGCGCCGCCACTTTTTCAACGGGCAGTCATAGACGAAGTCATTGGCCTGCGTGACCTCTCGCGTCTGGGTCTCTTGGTAGGGTGGCTGGTAGCGATCCTGATAGGCAAGTAGGTCATCTTTGCGGCGGACCTATATGTGCGCCACGCGCTCGGCCAGCGCTTTATTCTGGACCTGCGGGTGCGTATCTATGGCTATTTGCAGCAATTGTCCCTCTCCTTCTTTGAGCGCACCTCCACCGGGGAACTCATGTCCCGGGTGACCAATGATGTCAATGCTTTGGAGCAATTTGTGACCCACGGGTCGGCGCTGACAGTGGTCGCTCTACTCCGGCTGGTGGGAGCAGCGATCATCCTGTTTCTACTGGACGCGCGTCTGGCGCTGCTAGTGCTCATCCCAGTGCCGATATTGGCGGTGTTGCTCAGGCGCTTTAACACCCGGGTGCGCCCCGTCTACCGGCGGGTGCGCGGACGGTTGGGTGATATCAATGCCCGGCTGCAGGACAGCCTCTCTGGAATCCAGGTCATTCAGGCATTTGGCCAGCAAGACCGCGAGCTGGAACGCTTTGCCGGAGAAAGTGAGAACTATTATCGGGCCAGAGTGGAAGGGATTCGCTATTGGGCGACCTTTTTTCCGGCGATGGGCCTACTGGCTTCAATGGGCACGGTGATTGTGCTGGGGGTCGGCGCCACGATGGTAGTGAACGACAGTCTGTCCTTGGGCACGCTGGTTGCCTTTCTCTCGTACGTAATCTCTTTCTATGATCCCATCCACCGGCTGACCGAAATCGACAATGTGTTCCAGGAGGCGATTGCGGCCGGGGAGCGCGTTTTTGAGTTGCTTGACGAGACATCGGACATAACGGATGCTCCGGACGCTGTCGATCTTGTCGCCTCTGATGGCGAGGTGGCATTTCATGAGGTGCATTTTCGCTATGGCTCAGGGGATAAAGTCTTGCACGATGTCTCCTTTGCGATGGCGCCCGGGGAGGTCGTGGCGCTGGTCGGACCGAGCGGGGCGGGCAAAACGAGCATTGCAAATCTGCTCTGTCGGTTCTACGATCCGATACAGGGAAAAGTTTCGCTAGACGGCTGCGATCTGTGCAAGATCAAATTGGATTCGCTTCGGAACCATGTGGCCGTTGTATTGCAGGATGCTTTTCTATTCAACAGTACCATTCGTGAGAATCTGTTGTATGGCAAGCCCGAGGCAACCGAGGATGAGTTGGTCGCTGCTGCCCGAGCGGCCCATGCTCACGATTTCATCGCCGGCCTGCCGGATGGATATAATACTCAGATTGGTGAGCGGGGCGTCAAGTTGAGCGGTGGGCAGAAGCAAAGGGTGGCCCTGGCGCGGGCCATACTGGCTGATCCGCGCATACTGATACTGGACGAGGCGACTTCGTCAGTGGATGCCGAAGCAGAGTATCTGATTCAGCAGGCGTTGGAATCAGTGCTAGAAGGACGCACGGCTCTGGTGATCGCGCACCGGTTGAGCACTATCCGCAACGCCGACAAGATCATTGCCCTGGAAGACGGCCATGTCATTGAGGTTGGGGATCATCACGAGTTGATGCACCGGGGTGGGCTGTACAGCCAACTCTACCATCGCCAACTAGAGTTGGCCACGACGAGGGATGCTGATCCGGCCGGTCAAGCGTAAGGCGGTATCGTGTGGGGATCTAGTCGCCGGTGACTAGCGCAGTACAAGCACCGGCCGGTCGAGTCGGACCACGATTTTCCGGGCCAGGTCATCCAGCAGGAAACGCTGCCATCCTTCGTCGCGGTGGGCGCCGATGACCACCAGATCATAGTCCCCAGCCTTGGCCTCTGCCAGGATCTCATCTACCACCAGGCCCCGGCGTACCTTGGGGCGGGGCTTGATGCCCGGTTGCTCAAGGATCTCCATGTCCGCTTCCAGCAACATGCCCTCCGGGGTGTGTTCCGTGATCAGTTCTCCGGCGCCGGCGCGCAGTTGTTGGCCGGAGAC
>DAOUVM010000214.1 GCA_030667645.1 Ardenticatenales bacterium
ATCTGCGGCGCAGTGTCACGACGCCGGCGCTGTTGGCGCTGCTGATCTGCGGCTGGCTGTGGCTGCCCGGCTCGCCGCTGATGTGGACGTTGGGGGGACTGGCAGCGTCGGCCGCTCCCCTGATCACTCGCATCGTTACCAGATTGGTCAAGGGCCCGTGGGGAGTCTCTTTGCGTTGGGATACACCGTCTCTCCGAACAGGGGCCGGACGTTGGCTGCTGGGGCTTTCGTTTGCTCTCTATGAGAGCTTGCTGATGCTGGATGCCATCGCGACTACCCTGGTGCGCATGGCCATCACCCGAAAGCGATTGCTGCAGTGGACGACGGCCGCGCATACGATTCGCTTTTTTGGTCAGGAGAGGAGGCTGGCCATAGTCTGGAAACATATGGGTGGTGTCCCGGTTCTGGCATTGTTGCTCACCATGCTGATAACCATGCTGAGACCGGCCGCTCTTCCCGCTGCCGCCCCGCTGTTGCTCGCGTGGCTGATGTCGCTTGGGGTCGCGGCGTGGGTCGACAGACCCCTCGGGCACGAGCAAGACCCGCTTCCCCCCGATGACCGTCAGAAACTGCGCTCCCTGGCCCGTCGCACATGGTACTTTTTTGAGCGATTCGTTGGCCCCGAGGATCACTGGCTGCCCCCTGATCATTACCAGGAGGATCCACGTGGGCTCGTTGCGCATCGCACGTCGCCCACCAACATCGGCCTCTTGCTGCTCTCCACTCTGGCTGCCTACGACCTGGGCTATGTCGGCCTGATGGATCTAGTGCTGCGGCTGAACTCTACCTTTGATGGAATGGGCGAGCTAGAGCAGTATCGTGGCCACCTTTTGAACTGGTACGAAACGAGCAGTCTGGAGCCTCTCCCTCCGCGCTATGTATCCACGGTCGACAGCGGCAACCTGGCAGGTTGCCTGGTGGCCCTAAGGCAAGGTTGCCTGGCCTTGCCCCTGGATCCCGTGTTTCGCTGGCAGACATGGCAGGGCTTGCTTGATGCGCTGGATGTTCTGCTGGAGATTGTGGACGAGGCGAAACGATACCCGGCCCGTGCGGTCGCGCGCCCAATTGGCGATGGCGATGCCGAGCCCGGGCAAGAGTGGGGCGACCTTGAGACCGCGGCCGCGTCCCTGGAAGCTCACATAGGCAGCCTCCAACTGCAAGTGTCAGAGGTGGCGGGCAACCCGGCCCGTTGGGTACGCCTGCTCGTCGATCTGGCCGGCAGTGGCTGGACGGAACTGGATCGGCTGTTGGTGCTGCTGGTCGATGCCGGATCGCGATTCCTCGATGCCGCAACCTTGCGCGGTCTTCGCATCTCGGCTGAGCGGGGCTTTAGCCATCTGCATAATGCGAGAGGTGCACTGGACCTATTGCTTCCGTGGCTGCTCCCCCTTGACCGGCAGCCGGCCCTCTTTGACCAGGCAGGTATCGACCCAGCCCTTGCTGACGCGTGGCAGGCGCTGCAGGACGCTCTTCCCGTCACACCACAACTTGATCAGATACCCGGTATCTGCGTCGAGGGGCTGGCGCGCCTGAATCATATCCGGGAGTTGCTGGGCCGCGACCCTGGCGCGGCCGGCCAAACCGACCTTGAGCATGGTGAAGCGGTGCACCATGCCCGCGCCTGGTGCGAAAGCCTGGCCACGGACCTGGCTTCTGCCCGGATGGTGGCAGAGGGCCTACTTGTTGGGTGTCACAGCTTGAGCGAGCGGGCAGAGGCCTTTTTTGAGGGGATGGACTTTGGCTTTCTGTTCGATTCGCAGCGGCAAGTCTTTCACTTGGGCTACAATGTGGCGGCCGAAAAGCTGGATGCCAACCATTACGATCTGCTAGCCTCCGAAGCACGGATTGCCAGTCTGCTGGCCATTGCCAAGGGGGAGGTCCCCTCAAGCCACTGGCTTCATCTGGCCCGCCCGATCACCCGCATCAACCGCACCCGGGCGCTTCTCTCGTGGAATGGCAGCATGTTCGAGTATCTCATGCCTCCGCTCATGATGCGGCACTATGAAGGAACACTCCTGGATCACACCGACCAGGCCGTCGTCCAGCGCCAAATCGACTATGGTCGCCGCAAGGGAGTGCCCTGGGGCATTTCCGAAGCAGGCTACTATGGCTTTGATGCGCATTTGAACTACCAGTACCGGGGTTTCGGAGTGCCTGGGCTGGGTTTCAAGCGCGGACTCGGCGACGATCTGGTGATATCGCCGTATGCCTCGTTGTTGGCCCTGTCCGTGCGGCCGCGCGCGGTGATGCAGAACATCGCTCACTTGACTGAACTGGGGATGGTTGGCGCCTATGGCTTTTACGAGGCGATCGATTATACTCAGTCCCGACTGTCGCTGGGCGAGGAGAGCGGCATAGTACGCTCCTTCATGGCGCATCACCAGGGTATGATTCTATTGGCCCTGGCCAACTACTTGGACGATGGCGCCATGATTCGCCGCTTCCACGCCGACCCCCGGGTGCAGAGCGTCGAGTTGCTCCTGCAGGAGCAAGTGCCCGAACAGGCGCCGCTCCAGGCGCCGCATCCAGGTGAGGCGGCCGCCTTTGCTGAGGTTCAGCCGCGTCCAGGATCAAGTCCCTGGCGTGTATCTGCCGACGCGCCGCTGCCGCAGACCCATTTTCTCTCCAACGGCCGCTACGGTCTCATGATCACGGGTGCGGGCGCCGGTTTCAGCCGTTGGAAAGACGCGGACCTGACGCGATGGCGCGCCGATGCCACGCTGGACAATTGGGGGACCTGGCTCTATGTTCAGGACATGGAAAACGGGCGCCTCTGGTCGGCGGGCCTCCAGCCAACCGGTTCCGTGGCAGAAGGGCAGGAGATCCAATTCTATGCCCATATGGCCGAGTTCCATCGCTGGGAGGACAGTATCTCACTGCGGATGGAGATCACCATCGCTCCGAGCGACGACATTGAGGTTCGACTCATCACGCTGACCAATCATGACGACCGACCCCGCTGCCTGATGCTCACTTCCTACAGCGAAGTTGTGCTCGCGTCCCAGGCTTCCGACCGGCGTCACCCGGCGTTCAACAAGCTCTTTATCGAGAGCGAGTATCTTCCCGAAATGAACAGTCTGCTGTTTCGTCGCCGACCGCGCTCGGCCGAGGAGGAGGCGGTTTTCTTGGCCCATATGGCGATCGTCGAGCCGGGCAGGAAGGTTACCGGCGCACACGAAAGTGATCGCGCCCGTTTTCTGGGGCGCGGCGGTACAATTCGCGCTCCGGCTGCCCTGAGCAACCCGGCCTTGATGAGAGCCTCAGCCGATGCACAGCCGGCCATCCGGGGGCTCTCAGGAACCACCGGGGCGACACTGGATCCAATCATGGCTCTGGCTCAGGAGGTCACCCTGGAGCCGCACGCAACGTCGCAGGTTGCATTCGTCACAATGGCGGCGAGCTCGCGTCCTATAGTGCTTGCCCTTGCCCGCCGCTATCAATCCCTTCACCTGGTAAAACGATCGTTCGACCTGGCCCGCTCGAACAGCGAGCGCGAGTTGCAGCAGCTTGAGCTCACGGTGCAGGAGGTGGAACAGTTTCAGAGATTGCTCTCCGTCCTTCTCTACCCCCACTCGGCGCTGCGAGCCGAGCCCGCTACACTGGCAAAGAACTGCAAGGGGCAGGCCGGGCTGTGGCCTCTTGCCATCTCTGGTGACTTTCCGATTCTCCTGGTGAAGGTTGGCAGCCAGGACGACACGGCGCTAGTCGGCGAGCTGTGCCGCGCCCATGCGTACTGGCGCAACAGGCGCCTCCAGATTGACCTGGTCATCCTGAACTTGCAGGATTCTAGCTACTCTCAAGAGCTGCACAACCGACTGCACCGGCTGGTTGCCCGGACGGGAGGCGACGCCTGGTTGAACCGGCGCGGAGGCATCTTTCTTGTTCGTTCTGAACAGGTAAGCGAAGCTGATAGGGTACTGCTGGAAACGGCGGCCCGGGCGGTTCTGGAAGGGGAGAACGGTCCGCTGGCCCGGCAGTTGGTTCGCCTGGATGAACATCCCATTCGGCTGCCGCCCTTTGTAGCTACCCTTGCCCCACCTCAAGGCGAGGAACCCATTCCACCTCCGATCCGGCCCACCGATCTGCTCTTTGACAATGGGTTGGGGGGTTTTGGCGCCGGCGGGAGAGAGTACGTGATCTATCTCGAGCCAGGCCAGTGGACCCCGGCTCCCTGGATCAACGTGATTGCCAGCCGGGAGTTTGGCTTTCTTGTGTCGGAAGCGGGAGCGGGCTATACCTGGGCGGAGAACAGCGGTGAGAACCGGCTGACACCCTGGCGGAATGATCCACTGACCGACGCGCCCGGCGAGGCGCTCTATCTGCGGGATGAAGAAGTAGGACATGTCTGGTCACCTACTCGTCTGCCTGCCGGGCCACCAACCCCCAGTATCATCCGCCACGGCGCCGGGTATTCGATCTTTGAGCAGAATAGCCACGGCCTCAAGCAGAGTTTGCGCCTCTTTGCCGCTCCGGATGCACCTGTGAAGGTGATAGCCCTGCGGCTAGAGAACACGCGGATGCGCAATCGGAGGATAACGGCGACCTACTATGTGGAGTGGGTGTTGGGCACGACACGAGAGGTACACCAGTCCTTCATCGCGCCCGAGTTTGACGCCAAGAGCTACGCGCTGCTGGCCCGGAATGCTTACAATGAGGAGTTCGGCAAGCGGGTGGCTTTCTTGGCCTCCAGTAAAGAGCCGTACGGTCTCACTACCGACCGGACCGAGTTCCTTGGGCGCGGGGGGCGCCTGGACCGGCCGGCCGCCCTGAGACGTGGCCGTCTGACAGGTACGGTGAGGGCTGGCCTGGACCCATGCGCTGCGCTGCAGATACACGTTTGGCTGGCAGCCGGCGAGACCAAGGATGTCTTTTTCCTGCTGGGCCAGGGGGCAGATCGGGAGGATGCGCTGCAACTGGTCGAGCAATACCGGGTCCCGGGGCAGGTAGATGCTGCATGGAAAGCGGTGAATGGATCATGGGACAAACTCCTTGGTACCGTGTCAGTACAGACGCCGGATCCGGCGTTGGATCTGCTGCTGAATCGTTGGTTGCTCTACCAGACGCTCTCGTGCCGGATATGGGGACGCTCCGCACTCTACCAGTCGAGCGGCGCGTTCGGCTATCGTGACCAGTTGCAGGACGTGATGGGGCTGGTGCACGCCGCGCCGGAGCTGGTTCGAGGCCACATCC
>DAOUVM010000261.1 GCA_030667645.1 Ardenticatenales bacterium
AGTCCCAACCCGGGACCGGCCGCCATGAAATCGGTACCGCCGGTGGAGTGCAACTGGGGGTCAGATGCGCGGAAGAACTTTTGATAGATCAGCTCGTGGTCGCGGCGATCGATGCCCACCCCCGTGTCGGCAATGATCAGCTCAATCTCCCTGTCTACATCCCGATCATCTTGAAGAACCTTGGCGCTGATTGTGATCCGGCCGCCGTCGGGCGTATACCTGATCGCGTTCAGGAGCAGGTTGCTGACCGCCTGGACCAATCGTTGAAAATCAGCCATGATCGCCGGCAGGTTCCGGATGCCCGTGATGCTGAGAACCAGCCGCCGCTCCCGCATCGCCTCTGCCAAGGGTTCAACGGCAATCCGCAACACCGCATCGATTCCCGTCTCTGCCAGGCTCAGCGTCATTGCATCTACGTCGATCTGGGATGCGTCCAACATGGAGTTGATGACCCTGTCCAGTTGATCGACGGCTCGACTGACACGCCCCGTCAACCGGCGAGCCTGTTCAGAAGTGAGCGAGTCGGCCTCAATCATTGCCTCGATTAGATCGGTATAGCCCTTGACCTGGGTGAGGGGGGTCCGCAGTTCGTGGGACGCGATCGTGATAAAGTCACTCTTGGCGAGGTCCATATGATGCAAGCGCTCGTTCGACAGGCGCAGATCCTCGTTCAGGAGTTGGATCTCGGCGTTCAGGTTCTTCATATCCTCGAACAGCCGTGCATTGGTGAGGGCGACGACCGATTGCCCGGCGAGCACCTGTAGTAGCTGCAGCTCGCTGGCGCGATAGGGCGCTCCCGAATCTCTGGGGCCGACAGCAAGCAAGCCAATCGGCAATCCGCCGGTCATGATCGGGACATAAACCCCCGCCTGCATCTCGGCCAGCCACCGCCGTTGTCTTTTCGTCAGAGACTGAAATTCAGGCAGTACTTCAATGTCGTACTGGAGCAAGGGCCGGCGCTTGACGAGAAAATGAGTAAAGATAGGGCCGTCCACCGAGAATGACATCGGACTGTCGTGCATTCGCCTCGCGCCGCCGGCCGGCAGTACCTCAGCCGTGTTGTTCTCTATTTTCACCAGCATGATAGCGCCATTGCGAAATCCGAGAACCTGTCCAATGGTGTCGATGGCAACCGAAGAGAGGGTCTCAATGTCTAGGATGTTGCCAATGGTGCGGCCGTACGTCTCCACAATGGCAGCCGGGTCGTACCGCTGAGCAATGATGCTCCGGGTAATGAATCTATCAATCCCGGCGCCGCCAAACCGGTAGATGGCCCCGAGAAAGAATGCCAACCCAACTACTGTGGAGACCGCCTCACCGGAAAGCGTCTGATTGGTGAGTGCTGCAGTAGCCAGAATGGCGGCAATGATGACAGCGGCGATCACCGTGATTGACAGGAGTTGACCCAAGGCCTGCCGCCCAAGGTTCTGGATGTCGAACACGTGATAGCTGATGACACCATACACCAGCCCCCCGCTGCCAAGCAACAGAATCAAGGCGCCGACGGAGGACAGTGCGAATCCTTCCAGAGAGAAGAGGAACTGCCCTGCGAACACCAGGGCCAGCGCACCGGCCCAGAGAAGCAGGCGGTTGGTGTGCAGGGGCAGTCGCGCTTGAGCAGCCCGGTACAGAACCAGCGCCACCAGGCCGGCCGCCATCGCCGCCCAGCAGAACAAGAAGAACAAACCGCCAATATTGAGTTCAGGGAAGAAAAGCAGGCGGCCTGCGCCAGTGGTGATCAGGGGGGTGGCGGGAGCAAGCTGGGCCACCAGGACCAGCAATATGAACCACGCTCCGAATGCAAAGGCTACCGGCCGGCTCCGATCCCACTTGCCGTGGGCCGCTGTCAGAATGAACAGCGGAACCAGGCTGATGGCCCAACCATACGTGGCGGTCTGGCGCAGCCACCAACTCTCCGGTACGCTTTCCAGGGCTATAGCAACGAAGCTCACGGCGGCCGAGACGGCGAGAAAGCCGGTCAACGACAGCCTCATGGTGTTGCGTTTTCCCTGTTGGCGCAACAAGAGCGCAATCAGTAGCCCTTGTCCGGCCGCCGCCATCAGTCGAGTAAATGAAATCACCATAACCGTCCGCTTCGAGCAGTCTCCCGATTGGGTTACGCCCGGCAATGGCATCATCGCAGAGAAAGCGACCAGGCCGGCACCGTACTGGTTCGTCAAGCTGCCAACCGTGCAACGAGTAGGCGAGCGCCTTGTCTGCCCGGCCGGGGAGTCAGTGCCAACCAGGAGCGATTGTAGCATGGAAGCTGACGAAACGCAACGTGAATGGCCGAGGTTCGAATCCGAGTTCGGACACTCGGGCAAGAGCGCTGGCCCGAAGATCAGGGATGTGCTGCCTTTCCCATGGGCCCATCAAGTGGTATAGTTGGGCACTGGCGAAATCAGCTTCCCCGCACCAGGTTGCGGGGTAACAGACCAATAGTCGGGACAATGAAAAACGTCAAGGACTCTCCTGTTTCTCTTGTGGTCGATGGTCACCAGGATATCGCCTGGAGCTGGCTTGAACTGGGGCGTCACCCGGCCGAGAGTGCGCTGGCCGGGCGGAAAGCCGAGAAAGGCACCACGATCCCCGCGAATATGGGCCGCCGCACCGTTGGATTGCCGGAATGTCTGGCCGGCCGCGTCGGTGTGATCTTTGCCACCCTGTTTGTGGCGCCCCGCCATGCCGTCCGCGATTCTTGGGACCGGCGAACCTACACAACGGCAGAGACAGCCCACGCACTGGCGACCGAGCAACTGGATCACTACAAGCGGCTGGCTGACGATGAACCGCATGTGCGCCTGATCACCACAGCGCAAGAGTTGGAGCAGGTGGTTGCCAGTTGGTCGAACTGTGATGACCCGGAGCACGTGGTGGGATTGGTAGTATCCATGGAGGGGGCAGATCCTATTCGAGAACCGTCCGAGGTGCACGACTGGCACGCGGAGGGACTGCGTATCATAGGTCCAGCGTGGGCTGCCACCCGCTACGCCGGGGGTGGGCGCAAAGGCGGGCCGCTGACCCAACTGGGACGAGAACTGCTGGCAGAGATGACCCAGGTCAACATGGCTCTTGACCTCAGCCATATGGCTGAACCGGCTTGCATCGAGGCGGTCGAAAGCTACGCAGGGCCGGTCATCGCGAGCCATAGCAACCCGCGCAGATTCCACCCCACCGATCGCGGACTGTCAGACGACGTGATCGGCCGGCTGGTGACCCGAGACGGCGTCGTGGGCATTGTCCCCTATAACAGATTCCTCCGACCAGGCTGGAAGGCCGGCGATCCAAAGGAATTGGTCTCCATCCAGATCGTGGTTGACGCCATTGATCATGTGGCGCAGATTGCCGGCAGCAGCGCCAACGTGGGAATCGGGTCCGACTTTGATGGGGGGTTTGGCGCCGATTCGATCCCGGCCGAAATGGATACTATCGCCGATCTGCTGCTGATTGCAGAAACTTTGGATGGTCGCGGTTATGCCCGGGAGGATGTCGAGCGAATCATGAGCGGCAACTGGCTGCGGATACTGAGCCGCACTTTGCCGTGACGGTGTGACCCATGCCGTACACTAGGTTTCCTCCCTCCATTCCTCCTCGCGGAGGGAGGCGGAACTGGACCGAGGAATTGACTCTCCCAACCCGGCTGGAGCTTTATGCGCATGGGCTGGTAGAGCGGAGGATAGCCGCCTACGGTTTCGTGGTCTGGAACGTGGGGGAGAACCGGCTGCTGCAGGAGCACGGGGCACTCGCTGCCAAAGGGCCAGAAGCCACTCTAGTGGCGGCCGGCTATCATGCTCTCATCGAAGGTTTAGGCTGGTTGGTTCGTCACGGACACCGCCGGCGCCGGATCGTTGCCTATTCAGACAATGTTCTGGTCTGTGATCAGTTGACCGGCGGCCGGTCGGTGCACGATGGGGCGGAGTGGCAATTTGTGAGGGAGGGGCAGAGGACCTTGCGGCTCTTTTCTCAACTCTCACTGGAATCGATCTCCGAGCAGGTCAATGACCACGCTGTTCGGCTGGCAGCCGGCGCCTATGTGGCTGTGCAAGAGGAACAACGGCTCCAGCGGGCGCCGGCCGTGCTGCGCGAACTGCGGCCGGCCGGTCAGGATATCTATCTGGTGGGCGACCGTTACCGGGTGGACCTGACGGCCGGCACGTGCACCTGCCCTGACTTTCGGACGATGCACTCGGACCAGTACCCCATCCGCTGCAAACACCTGCTTGCCGCCCTTCAGCAGCACTCGTCGCAACCGCCCGACTCCTGAGGGCGTGCCGAGTTGGCACCGCTACCCGGTGGCCTCTGGAAGCACGCGCTCGAGCGCCTCGAGCAAGGCATCAATGTCCTCTTGCGTGTTATAGCCCTGGACAGAGAGCCGGATGAATTGCTGATCGTGCCACGAAATGCACGGGACCTCTATCCGATATTCGTCATAGAGGCGGGCCTGGAATCCGGGCAGGTCGGCGATGGGGGGCAGAGGTGCAATCACCATCTGTTGGAGGAATCCAGCGTCCGGA
>DAOUVM010000040.1 GCA_030667645.1 Ardenticatenales bacterium
AAGAGTTGCTCCTGCAGGAAGTGGAAAAAGATGCACGGAATGACATGGCGCGCGTCATTAGGGCCATAGAGGACAAAACGCAGGCCACTGCCGATGAGCGTTCCCAAAAGATCATCGCCACGACCATCCAGCGCATGGCCACCGATCGTGTTGCTGATCTGGTTGTCTCGGCCGTTCCCCTGCCAAGCGAGGAGATGAAGGGACGGATAATCGGTCGGAACGGGCGCAACATCCGCTCCTTTGAGCAGGCGGCCGGCGTGGACGTCATAGTCGACGACACGCCGGAAGCGGTCACGATTTCCTGTTTCGACTCTGTGCGGCGAGAGATCGCCCGGCGGGCAATGGCCAAGCTGGTGCTGGACGGCCGGATTCACCCTGCCCGCATTGAAAAACTACTGGCCGATTCCAAGGCCGAGGTGAGCCAGGACATGCAAAAGGCCGGTGAAAGCGCCGCGATGGATGCTGGCGTCCACGGCCTGCATCCCGAGATCCTCAAGGTGCTTGGACGCCTGAAATACCGCACCTCATACGGGCAGAACCAGCTTCACCACTCGGTAGAGACAGCCCATATAGCAGGCCTGTTGGCGGCCGAGCTGGGAGCCAACATTCAGGTGGCCAAGACTGGCGGACTGCTTCATGACCTGGGCAAGGCGATTGATCAAGAGGCGGAAGGAACTCACGCAGCATTGGGTGCAAATATCTGCCAGCGATACGGAGTCTCACCGGTCGTGGTGCATGCCATCGCCGCCCACCATGACGAGATCGACCAGGAGACAATCGAGGATGTGATCATCGAGGTCGCCGATGCGATTTCCGGTGCCCGGCCAGGTGCCCGGCGTGAGAGCCTGGAGAACTATCTGCACCGGATCAAGACTCTGGAGGACGTTGCCAGCTCCTTTGACGGAGTCTCCGAGTCGTATGCTTTGCAGGCCGGCCGCGAGGTGCGAATCATCGTCAAACCCGATGAGATGGACGACCTAGCCACGGTCAAGCTCTCGAAAGAGGTCGCGAAAAAGATTGAAGAACTGATGCAGTATCCCGGCCAGATCAAAGTGACCGTCATCCGGGAAATGCGCGCAGTGGACTATGCCAAATAGAACTACCGACAGTGCTGGAGAGAGGGTGTTAGCTGATTCCGCCATCAACTCCGGCCTGCCCGGCCGGCCGGAGCGATCGCTACTACCAGAGATACTCTAGCGGATTCAGTAGGTTGCCCATGTAGCGAATCTCGAAATGGAGATGTGGGCCCGACGAATTGCCGGTATTGCCTACGGCAGCGATCGGGACGCCTTGCCCCACAAACTGCCCGGTGCTCACCCAAATCGAGCTCAGGTGCGCATAGTAGGTCTGGAAACCGTTCCCGTGATCCAAAGCAAGCAAATTGCCATACCCAATTGCGCTCCAACCGGCATAGATGACCGTGCCCCCGTCAGAGGCATAGACCGGCGTCCCCACCGGCGCACCTATGTCAATTGCCCGATGCGCCCACCAGTAATACTGGGTCATGCGCCACGAATCGGTAGGCCAGACGAAACTCCCTCTCCCGGCAACAACGATAGGGCCATCATAGTACGAACTCGCTGATACCGTGCCCCTCGGCGTATTGGGAGTGTAGCTCCACACCAGCAACTGTTGCTCGCCGCCAGGAATGAATAGCTGGGTACCCGGCACCGGCCGGTGTGGCCACTTTTCCAGGTGATTATCGCCATAGCCGACAACGACCTGTGGCTCCACGCCGTACATCTCGGCAATGCTCTCCAACGTTTCGGACGCCACGACCGTGTGAAGAGCCCCGTCCATGGGCAGAACAGTCAGCGTGATACCGATCTGAAACCGTTGCGCCTCGTTGGACAGATCAGGGTTGCCAAACAGAAGCGTTGACGGCGCGATCCCATACAATTCCGCGACGCCATTGGGAGTTTCGCCCTTTTCCACGACATGGGTGGCGAATTCATGCACCGGCAGATCCGGTTCGTAGGTGTATGGAATGGCCCCTCGGCGAATCATCGCCTCCGGCGCCAGGGTTGCCACCGGCTCGGGCGTCGGGAGAGCCCCCTCCTCGGTCCGGGGAATCACCGTGGCGACTGCAGCCTGCGACTGAGCCAAAGGAAGACCGAGTTGCACGTCTTCCCACTGGGGGTGAATCCGGCCAACAAGCAACACCGCCAGCGTGGCGGCCACGAGTCCAAGATGAACAGCGTACCGACTCAGTTCCGGGCGCCCGCGGCCGGCAGGTTCAGCAGCCGGTTCGAGCAAAGGCGTCGCTGCGCTCATGACAGATTTCCCCCAGCGCTGATTAGAGTCGGCTCACAACGACGGTTGAGTCGGACACCATCCCTCATGAGGTCGGCTTCCACCCAACAAGTGTCACGGGGATGCGCAGCAGATCGTACAGTCGACGCCAAGCGCACGATTGTGCCACCGGCCTCTAGATCAGATCCTTGGTCAGCGTTTCCAGGAACTCATAGTTGTTTTCCGTCCGGCGCATTCGTTTGAGCAACGCCTCAGTCGCCGAGGCCATGTCATAGCCGGCTCCATTGGGTGGTGGCACCATCAACTGGCTCACCATGCGCCGCATCAGGTAGACGCGCTGTAACTCGTCGCGGGAGAGCAGCAGTTCCTCCCTCCGGGTGCTTGAGCGGCCGATGTCAAATGCCGGGAAAACTCGGCGCTCTTGCAGCTTGCGGCTCAAGTGAAGCTCCATGTTCCCGGTTCCCTTGAACTCCTCGTAGATCAGGTCATCCATCCGGCTGCCAGTGTCCACCAGGCAGGTGGCAACAATGGTCAGGCTCCCGCCTTCTTCGATGTTGCGAGCAGCGCCATAAAAGCGCTTGGGCGGGTAGAGCGCGGCCGGGTCGATGCCTCCGGAAAGGGTCCGGCCGCTTGGCTGAACAACCAGATTGTAAGCACGCGTGAGGCGCGTGATAGAATCGAGCAGAATAACCACATCCTTGCGTGTCTCAACCAGTCGTTTGGCCCGCTCCAACGCCATCTCTGCCACCCGAACGTGGCTGCGCACAGGATCGTCAAAAGTCGAGCTGATCACCTCTGCATCTACCGATCGGTCCATATCGGTGACCTCCTCCGGTCTCTCTCCGATGAGTGCCACCATCAGATGCACGTTCGGATAGTTTGCAGAGATACCATTGGCGATCTGCTTCAGGACCGTAGTTTTCCCCGCCTTCGGAGGAGACACTATCAAGCCTCGTTGCCCACGGCCGATAGGCGTCACCAGGTCCAGCACGCGGGTGGCCAGAATGTTGGATTTCGTCTCCAATTTGAATTTCTCGTCGGGGAAGATCGGAGTCTGACGCTCAAAGGTGGGCCGGCGTTTGCCGATCTCCGGGTCAAGTCCATTGACCGCTTCCACTCGCAGCAGGCCATAGTATTTCTCATTGTCCTTTGGCTTGCGTACCTGACCCATCACCATGTCCCCCGTACGCAGGCCAAAACGGCGCACCTGGGACTGGGAAACATAGATATCGTCCGGGCCAGGCATATAGCGATCGGAGCGCAAAAACCCAAGCCCGTCGTCCACGATCTCCAAGACCCCGCCGCGAAAGCCATGTCCAGACGTTTCGGCCTGAGCCTCCAGCAGGCGCAGCATCAGGTCCTGCTTCTTCAGCATGCTATAGCCGCGCAGGTCCTGTTCCCGAGCCAGGTCACGCAGCTCGGTCAAGGTTTTCGATTCAAGAGTAGCAATGTCCATTCTCTGATCTCCAGCCGACCATTGAGAGGGAAGGTCAGCATCTGATAAAACTTTCCTGTTGATGGAGCAGAGGATTCGCACACCAGCATGCCTCAGAGGCCTTACTGGCTAGGTCCTATACCAAGGGTAACGCGCGATCTCCTCGACAATGGCAAAAGGGAGAATTGATGGGGAATCCAACATTCCAGATTACAGCCCGATTATAACATGGCTGGCTGGGGCAGTCAACAAGGGTCATCATCGCTGCCAACGGTATCGTGCTGCTGAACGAACTGCTCCGCTTTGATTACCAACGAGCGATCCCCGATGAAGACGGGAACCCGCTGGTGAAGGTGTGTTGGCTGGATGTCCAGCACGTTACGCAGGCCGGTGGAAGCATAACCGCCCGCCTGCTCGGCGATAAAACCGAGAGGAGCGACTTCATAGAGCAGCCGTAGTTTCCCATGCGGTCTCGCGGTATCTCCCGGATACAAAAAGACGCCGCCTGCCAGCAGATTGCGATGAAAATCTGCCACCATGGATCCAATGTACCGCTCTGACAGCTTGGGCGAGTCCTTGCCCTCCCCCTGCAACCAACCTACGTACTTCTGGACACCGCGGCTCCACCGGCGGAGATAGGCATGATTGACACTATAGTATTGGGGCAGCGGAGAACGGATGTTGGGATGGGACAACAGAAACTCGCCTACGCTGGGGTCTAGCGTAAAGCCAAATACACCGCAACCAGTCGAGTACACCAGCATGGTGCTGGAACCATAAAGAATGTAACCGGCCGCCTCCAGTGCGCGCCCTGGCTGCAAAAAGTCATCCACCGAACAGGCGCCGGAGCGGCTTTGACGCTTGTGGATGGCAAAGATGGTGCCGATGCTGACATCATAATCGATATTGGACGAACCATCCAGCGGGTCGAATATGAGAACATACTTGCCACGACTGTTGGCGCCAATGATTTCCTCTTCTTCTTCAGACGCCATCCCGCACACTCGGCCAGTGAACTCATTCATGCGTATCATGGCCTCGTTGGCGAACACATCCAGCTTCTGCACCTGCTCGCCCTGGACGTTCTTCTGACCGGTCAATCCCAGGATGTCCACCAGCCCAGCGCGGTTGACCTCGCGCGCAATCACCTTGGCCGCCAATGCAATGTCGTACAGCAGGCTTGTGAGATCCCCAGTAGCCTGCGGGTGCAATCGCTGCATCTCCAAGAAATGTTGTTCTATAGTGATAAGATCATCCGGGCGCATTCTGGAAGGCCCTCCCCTACTCGACTATCCAAATCACATAATTGGCTGCAACTGCCACGCTGATCAGCAGACTGTCTATCCTATCAAAGACCCCCCCATGCCCTGGAATGAGTTTTCCCGAATCCTTGGCCCCGACCTGGCGTTTGATCATCGAAACACCCAGGTCGCCGATGGGTGATAGAGTGGCGATGAGAAGGCCGAGGACGAGTCCGTGCCAGGCGCCCAACCCAAACAGGGCAGCCAGTACCGCCGTCGAGAGCGCGCCGGCAACCAGTCCTCCCAGGATCCCCTCCCAGGTCTTGCCGGGGCTCAACCGCGGAGCCAGCTTGTGGCGTCCCCAGAGCCGGCCGACAAAGTAGGCGCCGCTGTCGACCAGCCAGGTGCCCCCATAAGCGGTCAACGACCACGACAGGCCGCTATCCATCTCACGCAACCTCATAAAGTATGAGCCGATCCAGCCAATGTAGAGCCCACCCAGCAGTGTCAGCGCCCAGCCTGTCGTTGGATTCGCGTCACCCCGATGAAAGCGGCTCAGCGTCCAGACCAAACTTGCCAGCAGCACCAGGGTCAGACCCGGCGTAGACAAATCACGCGACGGCCACATCAAGTCCACCAGAGGAATCCAAACCAGAAGGACCGTTGCCGGAAGCCACAGTGTGTGGCCTCCTCGGCGCATCAAGTTCACGAATTCCCAGGCCGCCAACGATAGGGCAACCCCGATAAACACGAAAAACCACCAGCCACCCAGCACCAGTGTGCCGATGACCAGAGCGAGATAGATGGCGGCGCTGATAACGCGCGTACGCAGCATGGGTCTGCTAGTTCGGATTCTGGTGTCGTGCCCGCGGCGAGCGCCTAGTCAGACGCATCCGCAACGAGACCGAATCGTCGATCGCGTTTGCTGTAGGCTTCAACCGCTTTTTCCAGTTCGTCGGGGCCAAAGCTGGGCCAGTATGTTGGCGTGACATAGTACTCGGCGTATGCGGCTTGCCAGATCAAAAAGTTACTGACGCGCATCTCACCACTGGTGCGAACCACCAAGTCCGGATCCGGCAAGCCAGCAGTAAAGAGATGGCTCTCAACCATTGCCTCGTCGATTTCTTCCGGCCGTCCTCCCCCTGCTACGATGGAACGTACTGCGTGCACGATCTCTTGCCGGCCGCCGTAATTCCAGGCGAGGCAGAGGATAAGGCGCTCGTTGTTCTTGGTCAACTCGACAGCCGCCTGCACCTTCTCCTTTAACGTCTCCGATAGGCCATCCAGAACGCCGATATGCCGGAGTTGAACTTCATTTGCGTGAAGCTCGTCCAGTTCCTGATCAATGACTCTCTCCAGAATGCTCATGAGTCCCTTGATCTCTTTCATCGACCGGCCCCAATTCTCGGTGGAAAAGGCATACACGGTCAAGATCTTAATCCCCATCTCACTGCAAGCCTTGATGATACGGCGCAGATTCTCGGTACCGGCACGATGTCCGGCCTGGCGCGGCAGCCCCCGCGAGCGCGCCCACCGGCCGTTCCCGTCCATGATGATCGCTACATGCGCTGGGATTCTCAGCGCGGTTCTCTTGGATGTTCTCCGTCTTCGCACGCGCCTACACTTCCATGATCTCTTTGTCTTTGCGCTTGCCGACCTCGCCCGTCTGCTCTATGAACTTGTCCGTGAGATCCTGCAAATCGTCCTTGCCCCGATGGAACTCATCTTCGGAGATCAGCTTCTCCTTCTCAAAGTCGCGCAGATCATCCAACTCATCCCGGCGTACGTTTCGGATGGCAACCCTGGCCTCTTCCAGCCGTCGGCCAACGATTTTCACGAGCTCCTGCCTCCGCTCCTCGGTGAGACGGGGGATTGTCAGGCGAATGATCCGGCCGTCGTTATTCGGCGTCAGACCGAGTTCCGATTTCAGGATGGCCTTCTCTATCGCTGCAAGAGATGCCGGATCATACGGGCGGATGACAAGCAGTTGCGGCTCAGGTGTCGAGATAGTGGCAAGCTGGTTCAGTGGAGTGGGGACGCCATAGTACTCAACCTTGACCCCTTGGACCAACCCTGGCGAAGCCCTTCCGGTTCGGATACCGGCCAAATCCGACGTGAGTGCGTCAATAGCACCGCTCATTCGTTCAGATGCATCCTTGAGCAACTCTTTGATCATGATCGACTCCTATACATCCCGGAGAGGAGAGCAGATGAGCGTACCAATCGAATCGCCCCGGACAACCCGCTCGATGCTCTGCGGCTGCCAGAGGCGAACCACCACAATGGGCAGGTTGTTGTCCATGCAAAGGGAGATTGCGGTGCTATCCATCACTCCAACCTGCATGTTCAGCGCCTCGATGTAGCTCAACTCTGCGAACGGCTTGGCGTCAGAATGAGTTGTCGGATCGTCGTCGTACACGGCGTCCACTTTGGTCGCCTTGATCAGCAAATCGGCATTTACTTCCAGGGCACGCAATGCGCCGGCCGAATCAGTTGTAAAGTAGGGATTGCCGGTACCAGCGCCAAAAATGACCACCCGCCCCTTTTCAAGGTGACGTAGGGCTCGGAGCCGGATATATGGTTCAGCAACCCCTCGCATCTCGATGGCGGTTTGCACTCGCGCATCCACCTCCAACTGCTCCATTGCGTCACGGAGAGCCAATGCATTCATCACTGTCGCCAGCATCCCCATGTGATCGGCGGTTGCTCGGTCCATCCCGTGGTCCATCCCTTGCTTCCCCCGCCACAGATTGCCGGCCCCAACCACCACCGCCACGTCAACGCCTTGGCCCCTTACCGTCTTGATTTTGGCAGCGAGCTCTCTGGCCTTGATCGGGTTGATTCCGCTCCCCCCGACCCCGGCAAGAGCTTCCCCACCCACCTTGAGCAATACACGCTTGTATCTTGGAGTGATCATGCTGTTTGCCCAGCAACGAGTTGGTTCAATAGCGACTTGGCTTGGTGCTCTTTTGATCATTCTACACTGTGCGGTACCCTGTGCCTGTCGGTCCAGGACAGGTGCGCCCGGTACAGTGCACTTGATTCACCATTCAAAGCAAGTCAGTCCTTGGCAGGTGCCAATCTGAATGGATGATGGTGATTGTATCCAAGCCGGAGAGAAAAGCAAATGGTGGGGGCGGCCGGCCGGGCGCACGGGAGCCGGCCGGTCGCCCCCACCGGCTCAGTCCAACGATTCGCCCAACTCATAGCGGGCAAAGCGATGAACGGTGATTTCTTCCCCTAGCGCGGTCGCCCGCTGCTTGAGCAGTTCGCCGACCTTGACTTTGTCGTCCTTGACAAAAGGCTGCTCGAATAGGACAACATCCTCAAAGTACTTTTTCAGGCGCCCCTGTACGATTCTCTCCACAATGGGCTCGGGCTTGCCAGAGGCCAGCGCCTGCGTGCGATATATCTCGGTCTCCGCTTCCAGTGTCTCCCCGGACATCTCCTCGCGAGTCACGCAGATGGGAGCACAAGCAGCGATATGAAGCGCGAGATCGTGTGCCGTGCCGGCAAAGGATTCCGCTGCCGCACCGGCGGCTGTCTCGCTGCCAAGCTCCAACATGACCCCGACCCGGTTCCCTGGGTGCAGGTAGACCTCAACCACACCCGGCCTGTCGCCGACCTCAAAGCGCGCAAAACGCCGTACAGCTATGTTCTCGCCGGTGATCGAGATCTGACTCTGGAAAAGCTCGGCGGGACTCGTGCTTGAATCCTTGACGAACGGCCGAGCCATCACCTCGTCGAGCGTCTGCCCCTCGTCGGCAAGAGCCAAAAAGTGATCGGCCAAGCCGCTAGCAAAGGCCACAAACTCCTTGCTACGGCCCACAAAATCGGTTTCACAGTTGACCTCTACCAAAAGGCCTGCCTGCCCACCCTCGCCGCGGGCTTCGATGCGCCCCTCGGCAGCCTGGCGGCCCGACCGTTTTGCCGCTCTAGCCAGGCCCCTCTCCCGCAAGAGACGGACGGCCTCCTTGAAATCCCCGCCGCTCGTCTCGAGTGCCTTTTTCGTGTCCAGCACCCCGGCGCCGGTTGCTTCGCGGAGCTCCTTGATCATCTTGACATTGATTGTCACCAACTCCTACTCCTCCTCATCGGTCGCCGGCTCGGCGGCGGCACCCTCATCGGTCGCCAGCTCGGCGGCGGCACCCTCATCGGTCGCCAGCTCGGCGGCGGCACCCTCGTCGGTCGCTGGCTGGGCGGCGGCACCCTCGTCGGTCGCCGGCTGGGCGGCAGCCTCGTCGGTCGCCGCCTGGGCGGCAGCCTCATCCGTCTTTACCGTCTCTGTGGTTCTGTCGGCCGCAAAATGGAGACTCCCATCCCGCAGCTTGGCCAGGGTGGCTTCGCCCAGATAGGCCTCGTCGGCCGCCTCGTCGTCGAAATGGTCAATCGCCTCCAGTGGCAGTCCCTCAACAGAGACCATATCCAGCTCTTCCTTGCGGGTGGCGGCCCCTTCCAGGACCGCGTCAGCCATCTTGGAGGTGATTAGTTTGATGGCACGGATCGCATCATCGTTGGCGGGAATGACATGATCAATCTTATCCGGGTCGCAGTTGGTGTCGACCATGGCGATCACCGGGATTCCAAGGATGTTCGATTCGTGGACGGCTGTCTCTTCCCGCACGGTATCCACCACAAAGATCCTATCAGGCAAACGCGTCATCTCGCGGATACCACCCAGGCGGTGGTTCAGCTTTTCAATCTTGCGTGTGAGTTGGAGCGCCTCCTTCTTGGTGATCAGGTCGAACTCACCCCGATCGCGGCGCGCCTCCAGATTCTTCAGGTATTGAATGCGCTCACGTATGGTTCGCCAGTTGGTCAGAGTGCCGCCCAACCAGCGCTGATTGACGTAGGACATCCCACATCGACTCGCCTCTGCCTCAATGGCCTCTTGTGCCTGGCGCTTGGTGCCTACGAAGAGCACTGTACCGCCTTCAGATACTGTCTCTCGCACCAGCCTGTGAGCCTCTTCAACCGCGACGATGGTCTGCTGCAGATCAATAATGTGAATTCCACTACGTTCGCCAAAGATGTAGGGACCCATCTTGGGATTCCACCGACTGGCCCGGTGCCCGAAATGCACACCGGTCTCCAGTAGCGCCCGGATAGAGATTATGGCCATGGGGGACCTCCTTCTGTTTGTTGTTTTCCTCCGCCTCCTTCATCCTCGACCAGAACCAGAGGCCATACTGGCACATCCGCTCGAGTCCAGAGGCGTGCATAATAGAGCCGGGCACGAGCCCGGCAGGGCAAGAGTATAGCAGAAATCGGTATTGCTGCAAACGAAACGTGAGAGGGTGTGGCCAAACATCCAGGGAGCCGATGGCACATGCCAAACCCATGCTCCAGGAGGGGAAAGGGGGTCTGGGAGGGCACAAAGCGCCCTCCCAAGCCCTGATATCTCCGTGTGCGCGGCGCCCATAACGATCAGGTAGCGCATATTTCGACACCCCCTCCATCTCGGTGCTGTGCCTTGACACTGCTATCCCATTTGCTATAATCCCGACACGATGCGGGGTAGAGCAGAGGCAGCTCGTCGGGCTCATAACCCGGAGGTCCCTGGTTCGAATCCAGGCCCCGCTACTATAAGCGCTCTCTTGAGCGCTTTTTTTGTTTCTGAGCTCCCTTGAATCAGGGTTCAGGCTGCTAACCCACGGGTCGCAGGGCCTGTTCCCACATCCACTACCTCAGCAGTCCGGTTGCCCGAGCTACATCACCGAATGAGATGCTGTGGCGGGTGTCTGTTTTCGATCAATATGGAATCCGCCCTTTTCAGGTTGATACCGGTGTGAAAACAGATGAACCTCACCGCTGTGCGGACCGGGGGGATGTTGCGGATGGAGCAAGTCAGCCCGCCCCGTCTCATTGAAAAACAGCCCTTCATAGAGCGGATATGCTAGCTGCTCAGTCGGGTGCGTTAAACACGGTGCAAAGATCATCTGCCACCCTGCCGAGCATTTCCTTGGGGGGCGCAGGTGCTGTCGTTCCGCTGTAGGTGAAACTGACAGCTTTGCCAGGGAATACCACCAAAGACGGCCCTGCGAGCTGCCCCAAGACCAGGATGATCATCGGTGACACCTGCACTGGCTCATGCGCAGGTTCATATGTGATGTGCTGTCACTCGGCCCAGTCCAATGGCTACCAGTCTATGCA
>DAOUVM010000215.1 GCA_030667645.1 Ardenticatenales bacterium
GCACATCAGGGTCGGTGAACGTGTACGGCGCAAAGTGAACCCCGTTCGGCTTGATGTAGACCGTGCCCCCATTCCTGGGAATGACAGCCTCAATCCCACCGTATGGCTCAAAGATGGCCTCCAGTGCAGACCCCAGTCCCAAAGCTGTATCAGCAATCACCACTGTGGCCACCTGCCACCTCCTTGTCGTGCATCCATTCCTTCAGCATGAGCTCAACCTCGCGTGCCAGTTGCGGACCAACGTTCTTGATGCTGGCCAAGCCCTTCAATCCCAGAGTCCGATACACCAGGCCAACCTCCTGCTCCAGATCTTCGATCGCCCAGGACGCCTTGCGATAGGCCCACACGCGATGGCCCGGTTCGCCATTCAGGTCCATGGTGTACACCCGGTTTGCCAGTGCTTCGGCCACTCGCCTATTGAGGGAGCGCTTGTCACCGGGAATGATGGGGCGCGGAATCCTATCCGGAATCCCGGCCTGCTCGCACAGCTCTCTGACTCGCATCGCGGTGTTTTTCCAGCGGGACGAGCCATAGCTTCCCCTGGGGTAGACTGTCTCATAGAGGTCCACCAGATCAGGGAACCGTTCGCCCAGTACCCTGAAAAAATAATCGCGCTGCTGATCCGCCAAGGTCAGGCCGCCCGCCAGAACGAATTGGCCGCCGTGATCGGCCGTCCATCGAATGACGGACTCCAGAGTGGCGTCCCCGTCGCACAGGCCAGGCAGAATCGGCATCATGCAGGTACCCGTCAATATGCCAGCCCGGGCGAACTGCTCCATAGCTGCAAAGCGCTTCCCAGCCGGGGGTGCAAGTCGTTCCATCTGGCGTACCTGCTCATACCCAGGCGCATCGGGCGTGGAGACGATGCTAAAGGCGACCACTGCCCGGGCCCGCTGGTCAATCTCTTGCAGCAGATCAAGGTCTCGCAGCACCAATGGAGACCGCTCCAGCACAAAGACGGGAAAGCCGAGATCATAGCACACCTCTAGCATCTTCCGCGAGATACCAAACTTGTGCTCGGCCGGTTGATAGTCACCGGTGAAGAGCAAGTCTACCGGCTGACGAGCTAGCGCCTTGCGCAGCAGATCTGGCGCATTCTCCTTGACCTTGATCACATGCGCAAAATCGTCTACGTCGTCGTGCGGCAGGTACTTTCGCTCGCGGCAGTAGCAAAACTCGCACCCATGCTGGCAGCCGATGTAGGGATAGGCGCTGTAGCGGGCCCAGAACCAATGATCCGGGCGTTTCCCCTTGTTCAGGATCGTCCGAGGGCGATAGGGTACAAACACAGCGCGCCTCCTCATGGCCGGTATTGTACAGCAGATGGAAAAAGCTCGCAGGATGGCCGGCGTCATTCCGAACACGCCATTTTGCCCACTCTGCTCACGCCAAAGGGCGCTTGCTCCCCCGAGCCGCCGGCCTTATGCTTGTATTGATACCAGCAAGGGATGTATCTCGAAAAATGTACGCGACAGTTCACCTAGAGACATCGATCGAGGCGGCCGTGGCCACGATTAGGCAGACGCTGGCCGCTCGCGGCTTTCGGGTCGTGCGCAGCTTTGACCTGCAGAATGCGGCTGCGGCTCACCCCCATTGCGCGTGCCCGGATCACGGAACGGGCAATTGCACCTGCCAGTACCTGGTACTGCTAGCCTACCCTGGCGCTCATGCCGGCAGCCCACTGACTCTGGCAGTCCACGGGCACGGTCACGACACCTATCTCTCGCTGCTGGACGGTGAAGAAACAGAGTGGCTCGGCGCGATACTGCCGGCAATTGCCAGGATCAAGAGTGAGCAAGCCTGCGTCACACAACCTACCATGGAGGAGAGCATGTCAAGAAAGGTTTTTTCTGTTCCTAGCATCAACTGTGGACACTGCACCCATACCATCCAGATGGAACTGAGCGACCTGCCAGGCGTCTCGAGCGTCCAGGCAGAGGTCGCAACCAAACAGGTTACGGTGGAATGGAGCACCCCTGCCACCTGGGACAAGATCAAGGCCACGCTGGCAGAGATCAACTTCCCGCCGGCAGAGGACGATCTAGAGACCGGAGAATCGGGATCACTTCAGCTACCCGGTCGCCAAGCAGTCCCATGAGCCCGGTCACACTCGCTTTGCCAATTGTCGGCATGACCTGCGCCAACTGCGCCGTTGCCGTCGAACGCAATGCCAAGAAGGTAGACGGGGTTAGCAGCGCGGCCGTCAATCTCGCCAGTGAGAAGGTGACCGTGATCTACGATCCGGTCATTGCTTCGCCACAGGCGGTGATTGAGCGCATAGAGCGCGCCGGCTATCAAGTGCCGGTCGCAACACTGGCAATCAGGATCACTGGCCCGAGCCTGCCAGCCCAAGCCCAGGATAACGCCCCACCCAACCACGCAGCGACAATCGAGCACACCCTGAGTATTGAGGTGCCGGGAGTCGTGGGAGCGATAGTCGATCTTGCCACCAAGAAGGTGACCGTCACGTATATCCCCGGCGTGGTCGCTCGCGCCGATGTCGTCTCAGCCATCGAACAAGCTGGGTACCGAGTAGCCGAGGCCGAGTTCCAGAAAGAATCGGTGGATGTGGAAAAGCTCGCCCGCGAGAACGAAATCCGCGACCAGACCCGGAAACTCTGGGTCGGCGTCGCCTTTACGCTCCCGCTCTTCCTGCTAAGCATGGCGCGCGATTTCGGCATACTGGGTGCTTGGGCACATTCGACCTGGGTCAACCTGCTCTTTTGGGCGCTGGCGACCCCGGTTCAGTTCTACACCGGCCGCGACTATTACATCGGGGGGTACAAGAGCCTGCGCAATAAATCGGCCAACATGGACGTGCTGGTGGCGCTCGGCTCATCAGTGGCTTACTCCTACTCTATCGCCGTAACCCTGGGCCTGCTGGGCGGGCACGTCTACTTTGAGACTTCGGCCGCCATCATAACCCTCATCAAGATGGGCAAGCTGCTGGAAGCTCGCGCCAAAGGAAAAACTAGCGAGGCAATCAAGGAGTTGATGGGGTTGCAGCCCAAGACCGCCCGCGTTGAGCGGGAAGGCGCAGAGATGGATGTACCCACAGACAACGTCGTGATCGGCGATGTGGTCATAGTTCGGCCCGGCGAGAGAATCCCAGTGGACGGGATCGTCATCAGCGGTCGCTCGGCAGTGGATGAGTCGATGTTGACCGGGGAAAGCCTGCCGGTGGACAAGAGTGTGGGCGACAGTGTAATCGGAGCAACCATCAACAAGCAGGGACTGATCAAACTCAAAGCAACCAAGGTCGGCCGGGAGACAGCGTTGGCCCAAATAATCCGGCTGGTGGAAGAGGCACAGGGCTCCAAGGCCCCCATTCAGGCGCTGGCGGACCAGGTCTCGGCCGTCTTTGTCCCAGCCGTCATCGGCGTCGCTGCCTTGACCTTCCTCGTCTGGCTCCTCAGCGGATCCGGTTTCGCCACCGCATTGGTGCGGCTGGTCGCGGTGCTGGTTATTGCCTGCCCATGTGCCCTGGGCCTGGCGACCCCCACCGCCATTGTGGTCGGCACCGGAAAGGGAGCCAAGCATGGCATCCTCTTCAAGAGCAGCGCGGCGCTGCAACGAGCCCACGAGCTGGATGCCATCGTACTGGACAAGACCGGGACGATTACCCGGGGGGAACCGGCTGTGACAGACATAGTCGTTGCTGATCGATGGACCGAGGAAAGCGCCCTGCGGCTGGCCGCCTCGGCGGAGCGGGGGTCGGAGCACCCACTAGGGGAGGCGATTGTGCAAGCAGCGCAGGAAGAGGGGATGGCTCTGAGCGAGCCGGTTGCCTTTCGCGCCATTGCCGGGCACGGTATCGCCGCCCTGGTGGACGGGCACGCAACCCTGGTTGGCAGCCGGCGCCTGATGCAGTCAGAGAACATCCGCCTGCACAGGCTAATACCGGTGGCCGAGCAGTTGCAGAATGAGGGAAAGACAGCCATGTGGTTGGCAGCCGATGGTGATGCCATCGCCATCATCGGAGTGGCGGACACGATCAAGGAGGGATCACGAGAGGCGATTTTCCGGCTCAAAGAACTGGGCCTGCAAGTCATCATGATGACCGGCGACAACCAGGTGACCGCCCGGGCCATTGCAGCCGAGGCGGGAATTACAGAGCGCACCCAAGCGATCGGACAGGGTCAAATCCTGGCAGAAGTACTCCCTGGAGAAAAGTCGGCCAACGTGGCTCAACTCCAGGAGCAGGGCCTGGTCGTCGGCATGGTCGGAGACGGGATCAACGATGCGCCAGCGCTGGCCCAGGCAGACGTGGGAATCGCCATTGGCACCGGGACGGACGTTGCGATGGAAACGGCCGGCATCACCCTGATCAGCGGCGATCTCATCGGCGTACCCCGCGCCATCGCTCTGAGCCAGGCAACCATGCGCACCATCAAGCAGAATCTGCTTTGGGCTTTTGGCTACAACGTGCTGCTGATCCCACTGGCGGCCGGTGTACTGGCCCTCTCGCCCAACTTGCCTGCCTACTTGCGCGAGTTGCATCCGGTGGCGGCCGCCCTTGCGATGGCGTTGAGTTCCGTCAGCGTCGTGGGCAACAGCCTGCGGCTGCGGCGAACCAGGATCGGATAGCGGCGATCGGCGCCGGGTGGGGACCTTCCGGTCACCCAACACAGCAACAGTAGGCAGCCTTTGATCGGCGCAGATGGCACACACCGCGCAGGCGAGCGGCGAGCCGAGCGGCGGGCAAAGACAGATCGGTGGAGAGACATCACGATGACAAGACGTAAGAGACACTCGATTCTTGGCGCAGGCATTCTGATCTTGGTAGTTGCCCTGGTTGGATGTCGCCCCCTGGCTGACAGTGAGGCTCAATCCAGTCCAGTGGAGATCTCTGGAGGAAACGAATCCCGGCCCTCTGCTATCGAAAGCGAACCTGCATCCGCGCCAGATGATGACGAGATGCCATCGGCCGCAAACACCAACGGTTACCAGGAAGGCTTTACGGAAGAAGGTCACCCCTTCAGGGGGAACCCGGCCGCGCCGGTTACCATTGAAGAGTTCTCCAGCTATCAGTGCCCCTATTGCAGTCGGTTCTTCCAGGCGAGCTACCCGCAAATTCAGACTGAATATGTGGAGACCGGGCTGTTGCGGTACGTCTTTCGCAATTATCCTCTGCCGGGCCAGCGACAATCCCAGCTAGCATCCGAGGCGGCC
>DAOUVM010000088.1 GCA_030667645.1 Ardenticatenales bacterium
CACCGTCCCGCTTGGTGCATTCTGCCGCTCTGACGGCGCACGGTCAAGGGGCGCAAGCTTTCCCCCTTGGCCGTGCTCGTCTCCGCGGAGTATGCCCTGCAACGGAACGGCTCCGGCGCCACGAAGCAGATCGGCGCTGGGCGTGTGCTGATATGACACTGTCATCAGCCTTTTATCCATGGGCACTTCTAATTGTCGCCATGTGCAAATCTAGTTGTCACTTGACAGATGTGCGCATTTGTGCGGGATTATGCCCGATGATGCGCACTGGAGCAGGATTTTGTTGACAGAAATGCGTGATTGGCTACAATAAGTTCGATGCTTGAAGGTGGATTGTGCGTACGATGTTGAGCGCAGAAAGACGGCAGGCGATCAGTGAACTTGTTGCCCAGGGTGGAGCGGTCAACGTAGTGGATCTTGCGCGGCGATTTGAGGTCAGCGCCTCTACTATCCGGCGCGACCTCGGACAACTGGAAAGAAAGGATCTCATCCACCGAATTCATGGTGGGGCGATTGCCACGATCCCCGGCCAGAATGCTCCCAGCGCCGAGTATGTGGCGGGTCGCATCGGCCGCGCTGCCGCAGCCAGGGTCCGTGACAACGAGACCATCTTCCTGGGGCCGGGCCGCCTGACCCTGGAGACCGCAAAGGCGCTGGTCAGTGTGTTGCCCGCTCAAACTCAGGTTACCGTGGTTACCAACGGGCTTGAGATTGCCCACTGGCTGGCAGATAACTCTACGCTGAGCATCATTCTGACCGGCGGAACGGTTGGACGGCCGCAAAACGGACTGGGGGGACCGCTGGCGGCGCACGCGCTGCTCTCTCTGCGAGCGGATCGGATCTATGTCCAGGCGGCCGGCATCAGTCCTGACCAGGGGGTAATGGGCACCGACCTGGCGCAAGCGGAACTCTGCCGCGAGTTGATGAGCACTGCAGGCGAAACCATCGTTCTAGCGTCGCCCGAGCGGATCGGGCGGGCAGGGGGAGTATGGATTGGCCCGGCAAGTGATGTTGATGTTATCATCACCGGCCGGGATGCATCGGATGCAACCCTCTGGGATTTTTCTCAGATGGGAGTCACTATCCTATCGGTATAACCGAATTAGCTTTCTCTGGAGGTAATCATTGTGGCCAGTGTGACGTACGAGAATGTAACCAAGATGTTTGGTGATGTGACGGCCGTCGACAATCTGAGCATTGAGGTGGTGGACAAGGAGTTTCTGGTCTTTGTTGGACCCTCTGGCTGCGGCAAGTCCACCTGCCTGCGAATGCTCGCGGGATTGGAAGAGATCACCGAGGGGCGCATTCTGATTGACGATCGGGTCGTCAATGATGTTCCACCCAAGGATCGAGACATCGCCATGGTCTTTCAATCCTATGCCCTGTACCCCCACATGAGCGTGTACGACAACATGGCTTTTGGCCTCAAGCTGCGCAGGACTCCCAAGGATGAGATCAGCCAGCGCGTGAGATCGGCGGCCGAGGATCTCGGGATATTGGATCTGCTGGAGCGCAAACCGAAACAGCTCTCCGGCGGTCAACGCCAGCGTGTGGCGGTCGGCCGAGCGATTGTGCGCCACCCGGTTGTCTTTTTGATGGACGAGCCCCTCTCCAATCTGGATGCCAAGCTGCGCGTCGAAGCCCGGGCTATGATCAGCCGGCTTCATCACCGTCTGGCGACCACGTTCATCTACGTTACGCATGACCAGACCGAGGCGATGACGATGGGCACCCGCATCATGGTCATCAAGGATGGTCTTTTGCAGCAGGTTGCCAGTCCGCAGGTGCTGTATGACACACCGGACAATGTCTTTGTGGCCGGCTTTATTGGCAGTCCCTCTATGAACTTTTTTGATGCCACATTGGTGGCTGAGGACAGCCGGTTGATTGTGGATGCTGGCGCTTTTCGCGTGCAAGTCCCAGAGGCCAAGGCGCCCACCTTCATGCCTTATGCGGGCAGGTCCATGATCTTTGGCATCCGGCCGGAGGACATTCACGATCCTGACTACCGGCCGGCGGACATCACCGAGGCTCGGGTGGATGCGCAGGTCGAAGTGACTGAATTGATGGGGAACGAGGTCTTTGTGTACCTTAGCACAGGCGGCAAGACCTACATCGCCCGAGTGGACCCGCGTACCTCGGCCCGAGTTGGGAGTCAGATGCCTGCTGCTTTCAACATGGACAACATGCACGTCTTTGATCGCGAGACCGAGGAGGCTATCCGCTAGCCGCGTATCAAACGAGCATCAACTAGGTTTTCAGTCCCGTGCCCGCGCACGGGACTGATATTGTGCGCGAGCGGACCGCTTGGCCCCGCAGGCTGCTGGCCGGCAGAGAATAATCGATTCGGGTCCGTGTTCAGGGCGACTACCTCTGGAGGTGAGACATGGCGGATTTTCAGTTGATGCAAAGGCTGGCCAAACCCGACGGCGGCAAGATCGTGATGCTGGTATTGGATGGCGTCGGGGGATTGCCGATCGAACCCGGTGGGCAGACGGAACTGGAGGCGGCCGCTACTCCCAATATGGACCTGTTGGCCCGCGAGGGCAGCCTGGGTTTGGCAATGCCTATTGGTCACGGGATCACGCCCGGAAGCGGCCCGGCTCATCTGGCCCTCTTTGGCTACGATCCGCTCACCTACGAGATCGGCCGGGGCGTGCTGGAATCTTTTGGCATCGGGCTGGCAGTTGGCCCGGCCGATGTTGCGGCTCGCGGCAACTTTTGCTCGCTGGATGAGAGTGGGCTGATCACGGACCGGCGGGCTGGTCGCATCCCGACTGAAAAGGGGGAAGAACTCTGCCGGTTGCTCTCAGCCATTGAGCTTCCCGGTGTCGAGACGGAGGTCAGGGCGGTCAAGGAATACCGATTTGCGCTGGTTCTGCGCGGCGCCGGACTGGACTGGCATCTGGCTGATACGGATCCCCAGGTAGTGGGGGAGGCCCCACTGCCCGTCAAGGCGCTTCGGCCGGAGGCCGCTCATGCGGCCGATCTGGTGCGCATGTGGGTGGACGAGGCTCGCTCAATCCTGGCTGGTCATCACCCTGCCAATGGTTTCACACTGCGCGGTTTCTCCAGCGACCCGAATCTCCCCAAGTACGCGGATGTGTACCAGCTCAAGGCTGCTTGCGTGGCTGTCTACCCGATGTACCGCGGTCTCTCCCAATTGGTGGGAATGGAGGTGCTGGCCACCGATCCGCATGATGCGCCGGCCGATGAGTTCGACCGGGTAGCGGCCGGCTGGGACCGATTCGACTTTTTTTTTGTCCACATCAAGTATGTCGACAGTCGGGGAGAGGATGGGGACTTTGCCGGCAAGATTCAGGTGATTGAGCAAGTGGACGAGGCATTGGCCGGGCTGCTGAGCCTAAAACCCGATGTGTTGATCATCACGGGTGATCATTCTACCCCAGCCAAGATGAAATCTCATAGCTGGCACCCGGTACCCACTTTGCTATGGGCTCCGGCGACTCACCGGCCCGATAGTGGCCGGGCTTTTGGCGAAACAGAGTGCCTCAAGGGGTCGCTGGGCATTTTTCCCGCCGCCGAGCTCATGCCGTTGGCCCTGGCGCACGCCGGTCGCCTGAGAAAGTTCGGCGCCTAGAGCCCATCCCCATCGGTTTCCCGCTTGCCGGGTGGAACTGTCGAGAGAATGGCGTTCTATCGGTCTTTGTCGCCCTGCCTATGGGTATACGCGGTTGAGCATTCGCGGGAACGAGGATGTCTCGCGGATGTGCGCCGTGCCAGTGATCCAGGCCACGGTCCGTTCTACGCCTAATCCAAAACCCGAGTGGGGCACGCTGCCATAGCGGCGCAGATCGACGTACCAGGAGAACGCCTCGGCCGGCAGATTGTGCTCTCGGATGCGCTGCTCCAGCAGATCTGGATCGCTGATTCGTTCGCTCCCGCCGATGATTTCCCCATACCCCTCCGGCGCGAGCAGATCCACGCTTTTGCTCACCTCTGGCCGGCCGGGCCAGGGTTCCATGTAGAACGCTTTGCAGGCAGTCGGATAGCCGTAGACAAACACCGGCTTGTCGTACAGTTTGGTGAGCTCTGTCTCGTGGGGCGAACCGAAATCGCTGCCCCACTCGATCTCTAGCAGTTCCCTCTCTTGGGGAGAATCGGTCTTTTCCCGCATGGCTCCCAGCTTTTCCAGGGCCTCATCGTATGAAATGCGGGGAAACGGGGGCGTGACCTGTTCCAAGGCGCTCGTATCCCGTTCCAACAGGTTCAACTCGGCGGCTCGTTCCACCAACGTCCGCTGAACGACAAAAGAGACGAACTCTTCTTCCACTTTCATCAAGTCATCCAGGTCGCAGAACGCGATTTCCGGTTCGACCATCCAGAACTCGGTCAAGTGGCGGCGGGTTTTGGATTTTTCGGCCCGAAACGTCGGCCCAAAGCAGTACACTTTGCCCAGGCTGTAGATGTTCGCCTCATTGTATAGCTGCCCGGTCTGCGCCAGGTAGGTCGGCTCGCCGAAATAGTCCACCTCGAAAAGCGTAGTGGTTCCCTCGCCAGCGGCCGGGGTGAGGATAGGGGTGTCAATGTTGACAAAACCATGGTCGTCCAGCCAGTCGCGGATTGCCCGGATGACCGTGGCGCGCACCCGCATGATCGCCCACTGGCGCGAGGAACGAATCCAGAGGTGACGATTGTCTTGCAGGAATTCGACCCCATGTTCTTTGGGTGTGATGGGGTATTCGTCTGCGAGTTGCACTACCTGCAGGTCGCTCACACTCAGTTCATAGCCCCCCGGCATGCCGGGGGCCCGCTCGTCTTCCCGGACGGCGCCGGTGATGATCAGGGACGATTCCTGCGTCAGCCGTTTGGCAGCCTCAAAGACCTCTGGGGGCACGTCCTTTCGAAAAACAACAGCCTGAACAACGCCGGTGCCGTCGCGAACGCGTAGGAACTGGAGCTTGCCCTTGCCGGTCTTCAAATGGAGCCATCCCTGGATGGTCACCGTCTCGCCAACATGGGCGCTGATGTCTTGGATCTGGATGATGGCGGTCATTTCCTATCCTCCTTGCCGGCCGGTGGCGGGGCGCCTGTAGTTTTTCGCATGCCGATTCGAGATTCTACCTCAACGATGTTGACCGCGCCACCCTTGCCAGCCTGTTTTTCGGGTAGCGAAACTGCCGGCAGGAGGACGCCCGGGGAAAGGCTTTCGTGCTCAACGATCCAGTCGGGTGTCGGGTTCATTGTCCGCCGATTTGCATGCCTGGTACTTGAAAAGAGACAACTTTAGTTTGGTGACCGCTCTACGTGTGAATCACCTTTGAAAACGGAAAGTTGTTCCTTATCAAGTTCTTTGCGAGCCAGAGTGAGCGCTCCGGCCACTGTGGCTACCTCTCCGGCCGCCTGCGCCTCCTGAATCAGCCGCAACAGGCGTCCGATCTCTGGGCCCGGGTGAATGCCAAGCTCGCTCATCAACTCCCGGCCGCTGAGTAACGGCGGTGGTAATATAGTCCTGTCATAATGATGGAAGAAATGATCCAGCAGGGTGGCGACGGTCTGTACGCGTCTTTCCCAATCGGCCGGCTCGGGCGGGGTCCCCTTTGCCAATCCGTCCGCCAACGAGAGCAAGCAGATGTCCAAGCCGTTTGCACCCACGTCCTTGAAGAAGCGGTGGATGGCGCGCCGGGTTGGCCGTCCGGCAGGATGGGTCTGCGAGAGCAAGGCCGGACGCATGTGATGCCGGACCATGATGGCAACCTGACGCACTTCACGTGCACTCAGGGCCAGTTTTCCGGCCCGCCGTCGGACGATTTCCTCCCCCAGTTGCTCATGACCCAGAAAACGGATCCGACCGTCCTCGTCCACCGTGCGACTGGAGGGCTTGCCTACGTCGTGCAGCAGAGCGCCTAGGAAGAGCAGCACCCGGCCGCTCCGCCTGTCCGCAGTGCGCCGGGTCAGGTGTTCCTCCAGATGAGATGCGTACGTTGCCAGATAGTCGTGCGCCAGCGCCAACGCATCCTGCAAGTGGCTGTCAGAGGGCGGGAAAGCGATCGCCCGGAGCAGCGGGTTCAACTGCTCCAGAGTCAGCAGTCCATGCTCAAAGACATCGAGCGTGTGTGGAGCGGGCTGAGGCACGCCTCTGGCAAGGAGCAGTTCGGGCAGGACGTGCGGAAGCAGGGCCAACTGGTCAACCAGGCGAACCGGGTTACCTGCTGGGGCAATCAGGAGGCGGCAGAATTCATCCCGTATCCGCTCGGCCGACACGGTCGCCAATCCGTCTGACGCCGCCCGGATGAGATCGCCGGTCTCGGGCAGCAGGTGAAAGTCCAGCTCGGCTGCCAGGCGGACAGCGCGCAAGCTGCGAAGAGGGTCACGGAGGATCGCGGCCGGGTCTGTGACCCGGATCAGTAGGGCAGCCAGGTCGTCTTGCCCACTCAGGGGGTCGATAATGGCGTCCGGATCGGTCGATTCGGCCGGCAGCGCCATCGCATTGATGGTGAAATCGCGATCTCGCAGATCGGCGAGAAGGCTTTCCCCTCGAAAGCGCGCAAAATCCAGCACCGCGTCGCCATGGAGGACCCGAGCGGTACCGCGCTCTGCATCCAGTACGTAAAAGGCCCCGTTGAGCGCGTCGGCCACCCAGCGAGCTACCGCGACTGCGTTGTCGCGGACGGCGAAATCGAGATCGTGACTGGCTCGTCCCAGCAGTGCGTCGCGCACGGCGCCGCCGACCAGGTAGATGGGAGATTCGCTTTCGGCAAGCAGCGGGCGGAGTGTGGTCATCAGGTCGCCCAGCGGGAGTTCGGTCTGGAGGCTGCCACCGTTGCCGGCGACCACGAGGCCGATTTTCAGCGGTTCCCCGGGCTGATTATGCGTCCCCACCTGGCGCGCCTCCCCCGGCGTGCGGCCGCTGCCCACAACCCGGCCGGCGCTCAGGGCAACCCACCGACCGAGGTACGGCCGTAGATCAAGCACGTTACTCGGTCGCGATTGGGCCCAACAGGCGCTCAACCAGCTCGGGCGTCGGTACTCCGACGAATGGGAGATTCCGATACGTCTCGTCGATGTCCAACCCGTACCCGATCACAAACTCATCCGGGATCTCAAAGCCGATGTATTCGAGCTGCACCGGATACTCGCGCCGAGAGGGTTTATCTAACAGCGTGCAGGTTCTGAGCGAGGCGGGCTGGCGCTCGCCCAGCAGGCGCAGTAGATAGTTGATGGTCCCTCCCCGGTCCACGATATCCTCCACCAACAGCACGTGCCGGCCGACGATATTGGCTTTCAGGTCCAGTACCAATCGCACCACACCCCGTGAATCCAGCCCTCCCTGGTAGGTGGAGGTGGCCATAAAGTCAACTTCGTGGGGGATGGTGATGTGCCTGGCAAGGTCCGAGAGGAACATGTACGCGCCCTTGAGCACGCAGACAAGGATCGGGCGCGAGCCCCCGGAATAGTCGGAGCTGATCACCGCCCCCAGCTCTGCTATTCGGCGCTGGATAGCGTCGCCATCGACTAGAATCCGGGCGACGTCATCGTGCATGGGCATCCTGGGCTTCACACTCTACTCCCGGCGGTAGACGCTTGGCTTTAGGACCGCAATGTACGGCAACGTCCGGTACTTTTCGGCATAGTCCAGCCCATAACCCACGACCCAATCGTCGGGGATTTCCAGTCCCAGATAGTCGATGGGGACGGTCACCTTTCTGCGGTCGGGTTTGCTCAGCAGAACGCAGGTCCGCAGGGTGGCAGGCTGCCTGGCTCCCAGCAACTGCTGTAGGTAGAGGAGGGTGTGGCCTGTGTCTATGATGTCTTCCACGATAATAGCGTGTTTGCCGCGGATAAAGGTCCTCAGATCCATGATGATGCGGACTTCACCCGAGGTGGTCGCAGTTGCACCATAACTGGATAGCGACATAAAATCAACCGTGTGGGGGATCGTGAGGTGACGGGCCAGGTCCGCCAGGAAGATAAAGGCGCCCTTGAGGATCCCAATGAGAAGGACCTCCTTTCCCGCAAAATCCTGCGAGATCTGGGCGGCCAGGCGTCGGGTGGTTTCCTCAAGCGTTTCTTTGGGGGCCAGGATGCGACCAATGTCGGCCGAGACGTCATTCTCGTGCATGGCTACCGAACCTCCTGTGGACGATGCGATGACCTGACTTTGTGGCATGCGCGGCACCGCGCCTCGTAGGTTTCGCTGGCGCCAACGACGATAAGGGGGTCGTCATAGGTGGCCGGTTCACCACCAACCAGGCGCTGAGTCCGGCTGGCCACGTCTCCGCACACCACACAGATCGCTTGGAGTTTGGTTACGGCTTCCGCCTGGGCCATCAGGCGGGGCATCGCGCCGAATGGATCGCCGCGGAAATCCATGTCCAAGCCGGCCG
>DAOUVM010000052.1 GCA_030667645.1 Ardenticatenales bacterium
TTGCAGATGCGTTTGTTCGCAAGCGCCGAGGATCGAGTTCGTGACTATGGGCGCAATGGCCCTTTCGACCTATGTCGCGTGTGTGATCGCCGGCCTGCAGATCTTTCTCTTCCTGATTGCCCGGTTCTACCAGCGGATGACAGGGGAGCGCACGCGGCCCGGGCTCTTTCTGGTCTCCGCGGCCTTGCTTCTCGCGGGCGATCTGCTCTATGTCTCCCAGGTCCCGGTGTTGGCCGGAAACACCGTGGCTGATGTTTTCTTGCTGGTCGGCGGATGTGTGTTGGTTGGTATTAGTTACTCCTTGCTGAGAGCAATGACTAGAGGGAATTGATGGCGACGTTTACCGGTGTGCTCGGCCTTGCCGGGCTGGCGGCTGTGGGATTCATGTTGCATGTCTGTGGCGTTCTGAGTGCCCGGTTGGGCGCGGTTGCCAGGATGCGGCCCTTGTATCGCCTTTTCTGGGTGGGCATTGGCTCATGTGTCCTGGCGCTGGGGGGACGATTGGCTATCGTTGCCGGCCTGGTTGAGAGCGGGGACGCTGGTTTCCCGCTGTTGATCGTCATCTTGCCTTTGAGTATTGGCCTGACGACCAGCCTTGCTGCCGCTTGGTTCTACTGGAGATGGCTTTTTCGTGAGTGAGCGGTTGGAGTAGCGAGTGTCCGAACTGCGCCAAGCACTAGAGTCGTGGCCCAAGATTGATCTTCACCGGCACCTGGAAGGATCGCTGCGACTGGAAACCCTGTCAGAAATCGCCCAGGAACACGGGGTTGACCTGCCGGGTTATGAAGTAGAGACGATTCGGCCGTATGTCCAGGTCACCAGCGAGCCCCACACCTACCGGCATTTCTTGGCGAAATTTGGCGTCCTCCGCCATTTCTACAAAACACGTCAAGTCGTCGAGCGCGTGACCTATGAAGCAGTCGCCGACGCCGCTGACGACAATGTCCGGTACCTGGAATTGCGCTTCACGCCCTCTGCTCTCTCCACAGTGGGAGGGTTCTCGCTCGAGGAGGTGACAAGTTGGGTCATCCAAACGGTGCGCCGGGCCGAGTCCGATCACGACATCCGCGTGGGCTTGATCATGAGCATGAACCGCCACGAAGACCTCTCGGTTGGTCGGCAGATCGCGGAACTGGCCATGAGCAATCAGGGCGAGATCGTGGGGTTGGATCTGGCCGGTGATGAGGTTGCCTTTTCCACGCGCCAGTTTGCGCCCATGTTTCAGAGGGCAAAGGAGGAGGGGCTTGGGATCACGGTTCATGCTGGCGAGTGGACAGGCTCGGAGAACATTATCGAGTCGATCACCCATCTCCACGCGGATCGGATTGGCCACGGAGTGCGGGCCATCGAAGATGCCAAAGTCATCCGCTTTCTCAAGGACCGGAACATAGTGCTGGAGATATGCCCCACCAGTAATATCCAGAGCGGAGTTTTCTCCAGTCTCAAACAGCACCCGGTATCTGATCTGCTGGATCTGGGGCTGCCGATCACCATCAACACCGATGATCCGAGTGTGAGCAATATCGAGCTGACGGATGAGTATTGTCTGGCGGTAAGCGAGTTGGGTCTGTCGCTGGACGGACTCAAGCACACTATTCTCACTGCCGGTGGCGCTGCCTTTCTGCCCGTGGAGGAGAAGGAAGAGCTGGTCAAACGGTTTGAACAGGAATTAGCCGCGTTTAGTGTTTAGCAGGATCACGAGGAAGGAGAGTGTAATGGCATCTGACTTGAGGGGTATGCTGCAGATTTCAGAGTCTCAGTTGGCTGAGGTCAACTCTCTGCTGCTGGACCCCAATTGCCGCGTGGTGAACGACTTTATGGCGGTTGTGTCAAAGTACGGCTCGCCGGAGGAGATCAATCTCAAGGCAGCCCGGGCCCGCGATCTTGCGAGCTTGTTGGGGCGCTTGAGGGATGTTGGATCTCCATATGTGGCTGACCTTGAATGGCTAACTGAACAGCGCGACAAGGATGCGTTTGTCAGTGTGGCTGACTATCGGCGCCGGGTGCTGGGGGAAGCGGCGGATAGTACGACCTTTGCCGATGATTTTGCCGTCACCCTGGAAATCAGCGCACTGCAGTACTTTCCCTATCTCATCACAGAGGCCCGAAAGGCGATTGCGGACAGGGAACTGATGCCCGGCCGCTTTATTCGCGTGCGCAAGATGAAGGAGCAAGAGGAGGACAATGACATCCTGGCGGTGGCGGCCGCCATGCAGATTGTTGGCGCCAGTTATGTGGAGACATTGGATACCAAGGGGACTGATGGCTCCAATGTCCACTTGGGCGGCCCGGAGACCATCACGGGTTACTTTGGCGGAGTGGGACAACCCAACGACCATGCGCTCCGCTGGCTGGACGAGTTCCTCTACTACTATACCAACTATGGTATCAAGCAGGTGCTAAATCTCAACCCTGGAACCGTGCTGCTGGGATATTTCCTTCACAAGATCGGGATAGACAACGAGTTCAAGATATCGGTTTACATGGGCAACGACAATCCCTACGCGGCGCTTTGGACGTTGATTGGTGCGCGGCTCTTTGGCCGGCCGGACGGCACTACGTCACTGATTGGTTTTAACTGGAGCAATTCGGTCAACAACGAGACCCTTGAGATCACGGCTGAGGTGCGCAAGGCCCTCAATCTGGAAGATGTGGTCCGCTTTGAGCATCACATCGTCGAGACGTACAAGAGCATTGTGATCCAGCCCTACAATCGTCGGGATGAGTTGGTCGAACTGGCCGATCATGTGGCGAACATCTCTGCCAAACACGAGGGCGGCGATCCGGAGATCGAGCTCACTCGTGAGCGCCCGTCTGATATCCTCGATTACTTTCGTGATAAGAGTGAGGTGATCGAATCTGGAGAAGCGGCGTTTTTGGAGCGCAACTATATGGACAAGCATGATGCGCTCAACCGAACCGCCTGGGCGCTGACCGAGAACGGGCTCTCCTTCGTGGCGGCGCAGAACCTTCACAAGTAGACCGTGGCAGCGGCTCGGATGGAGCCGGTGTTCGTCCCTCATCTCTCATTTGTGACTCCCGCAGATGATGGTAGGAGAATATGCCCAAGATAGCTGTGACAGGAAAAGGAGGGGTGGGCAAAACCACCCTCGCAAGCTTGCTGGCCTTGATCTATGCCGAAAAGGGAGCCAATGTATTAGCGGTTGATGTGGATCCGGCTCCCTGCTTGGCCGACGCGCTCGGTTTTCCACCCGATTTGACGGCCAACCTGGTGCCCATATCGCGGATGGATGACCTCATCTTTGAGCGTACCGGGGCAGAACCGGGCGCCAGCGGCGGGCTATTCAAATTGAACCCGCGCGTCGATGATCTGCCGGATCGCTTTGGTATAGTTCATCGTGGCGTCCGGTTGCTCGAGTTGGGGGCGGTCGAGGTAGGTGGCAGCGGGTGCATCTGCCCGGAAAGTGCGATGCTCAAGGCGCTGATCACGCACCTCGTCTTTTACCGGGATGATTTGTTGATCATGGACATGTATGCCGGTGTGGAGCACCTGGGGCGGGCTACCGCGGGGATGGTGGACGCGATGCTCGTGGTTGCCGAGCCGGGCAAGAGGAGCCTGGGAACAGCTCGGCTGATTTCCAAGCTGGCACGGGACATTGGCATCAAGAATCTCTTTCTGGTAGGGAACAAGATGCGTGGCGAGGAAGACGTAGAGTTTCTGCTGAGCAACAACATGGATCTGCCCGTGTTGGGCACGCTGCCTGCCACTCCGGCTGCAGTTGAGGCTGACATGGGTGGGATCCCAGTGTATGATGCGGTGCCGGAAATGGCGGCCGCCGTACGCGACATGATCTTGGAACTCGAACGTATCATCTGTGTTGCGCAATGAATGTCAAACTTGGTGAAAAAATGCAAGAGGGAGACGGCACCGTGGACAATCTTACCGAGCATTTTGTAGAGCTGATCCGCAGGGCGGCAACCGACCTGCCAGCCGATGTGGAGGCCGCACTCGTCGCGGCCAGGAAAAACGAAGAGCCGGGGTCGGCGGCCGAAGGTGCGTTGGAGACGATCCTACAAAACGTGGCGCTGGCGCGAGAGCAGTCTACTCCCGTCTGCCAGGACACCGGTACCCCAATCTTTGAGGTCTATCACCCGGTGGGTCTTTCCACGCGCGAGATTGCCCAGTGCGCCCAGAGTGCTTGCGCTGTGGCCACCGAGCGCTCTTACCTGCGCCCCAACGCGGTGGACAGCCTGACCGGCAAGAACAGCGGGAACAACACCGGGATTGGTTTCCCCACGCTGCATTTCAACGAGTGGGATGAGGAGACCATCAAGGTCCAGCTCTTGCTCAAGGGGGGCGGCAGCGAGAACGTCGGCGCTCAGTACAAGCTACCCGATGGTCGGCTCAAGGCCGGTCGTGATCTGGATGGGGTTCGTAGCGTCGTGCTGGATGCCACATACCAGGCACAGGGCAAGGGGTGCGCCCCAGGGATCCTGGGGGTGACAATCGGCGGCGATCGCGGCTCTGGTTATGTCAGAGCCAAGCAAGTCCTCCTCCGCCGCCTCGATGAACCCAACCCCGACCCAACGCTGGACTCCTTTGAGAGGCAATTGCTGAGTGATCTCAATCGTCTACAGATTGGCCCGATGGGGTTTGGGGGTCGAACGACGGTTCTGGGTATCAAGGTGGCGGTACAGCATCGACTGCCGGCCTGCTTTTTTGTCTCGGTGGCATACATGTGTTGGGCATGCCGGCGCGCTATGTTGATCGTTCGCGGCAACAAGGCCAGTTTCGAGTAATGGGAAGGATGAAATGATTCACGAATTGACGTTCCCGATCTCTGACGACGAAATCACCGCTCTGCATGTGGGCGATCAGGTGAGCCTGAGTGGGGTGATGACGACGGCGCGCGACACCGCCCACAAGTTCCTGGTGGAAACCTACATCCGAACCGATGAACCCAAGCAAGACCTGGAGCTCTACGAGGAACTGAAAGAAATCCTGGCCGGAGGCGGCATCTACCATTGCGGGCCGGTGGTGGCGCAGAAGGAGGATGGTTCATGGCGTTTTGTCGCTGCCGGGCCGACCACCAGCATCCGCGAGGAAGTGTACGAACCGGAGGTCATCCGCCACTTTGACGTCAAGGCGGTCATTGGCAAAGGGGGGATGGGCCCGAACACTCTGCGGGCGAACCAGGAACAGAAAGCCGTCTATCTCAGCGCAATCGGAGGGGCAGCTTCTCTAATTGCGGATGCCGTCAAGGAAGTGGTGGCGGTCTACAAAAAGGACGAGTTCGGCGTGCCGGAGGCGTTTTGGGTCATCCGGGTGGAGAGCTTTCCGGCAGTGGTGACCATGGATGCCCACGGCAGGAGCATCCATGATGACGTAGAGGAAAAGAGCAAGAAGCAGTTGATCGGATTGATTGGGTAGGAGGCTTTTTTGGCCGTCAGGAATTCTGATTATTCCCTCCGACTGAGAGGGCTGTATTGAGACTCTCTGCCGATGGCTGGCACGCATTCTGCACCTTCTGAGGGTGTAGAAAGAGATCCTGCTGCGCGGGGAGAGAGAGACACCGAGGAATGAAAAAGTCGGTAGAAAAGGCCAGGCACCCGTTCCTGAGTTGGCTTCAGATCCTGATCATCACCGGGATGGTCATTGCATTGGCGCTAGCTGTAGAGCCGCACTCGCAGTCGCAGGCCGGTGCGCCACGTGCGGCCCAGGAAAAGAACCTGGCCGCGCTGGTCGAAGCGGAAGAGGTGCGCGGTCAGCAACTCAGAATCACGCTGACCTACGTCAGCAGCGATGATTATGTGGCCGACTATGCGCGGAACGAGGGAGGGATGATCCTGCCGGGCGAGAAACGAGTGGTGCCCATGCCCCACCCACTTCCGTTAGCGCCCACCCCGATGCCAACTCCGATTCCTGCTCTCTCGGTTCCAACCTCGCCCTGGCAGGCATGGTGGATGCTCTTCTTTGATGCTCCGCCGCCGGGCAGGTGACCGACCCTGTCAAGAGAGGTGACCGGCTGGCGCTGCAGTTAGCGGCAGCCACTCTGGCCAGACTCACCATTAACATCGGCCACCGGATGCTCTATCCGTTTCTGCCGGCCATCGCCCGTGGGCTGAACATCTCCCTCCAGACGGCCGGTGTGCTGATGACAGCTCGTGCGGCGGTTGGTCTCGTCGCCCCGTTCTTTGGACCTGCCTCGGACCGGTGGGGTCGTCGCCGCATGATGGTAGCAGGGCTGGCGACCTTTCTGGGAGGCGCCGCTTTTGTCGTTGTCTTCCCCCGCTATCCGGTCGTGGCCTTTGGCTTTGTGCTCCTTGGCCTGTCCAAAGTCATCTTTGATCCGAGCCTCCATGCCTATCTGGCCGACCGGGTCCCCTATCATCGGCGAGGCCGAGCAATCGCCTTTTCGGAGCTCTCTTGGGGGGGCGCCATCCTCGTGGGCGCGCCGGCAATGGGGTGGATCATTGCGCGATGGGGATGGTCGGCCCCTTTTGCGGCGCTGGTTGGAATGGGGCTGATCGTGCTGATAGGGCTGCTGGTGACACTGCCCAGGGATGCCCGCCCGCCCGATGATCTGGCGTCAGCGCCTTCATTCTGGCTAGCGTTTCGGCCTGTGCTGCGGAGCCGGGCGGCCGTGGCAGCGCTCGCCATCACCTGCCTGGCGATGCTGGCCAACGAGCTGCTGTTCTTGATCTTTGGAACGTGGATGGAATCGAGTTTCGGTCTTTCAGTATCTCGGCTGGGTCTGGCTGCAGCCGTCATCGGGCTTGCCGAGTTACTGGGCGAAATCGGCGTGGGAGGGTTGGTTGATCGGCTGGGCAAGCGCCGGTCTGTTGCCATTGGATTGGGACTCACAGCGGCAGGATACGTGGCTTTGGCGTTGAACTCGGCAGGCCTTTGGGCGGCGCTGGTCTGTCTGTTCGCGCTTTTCATCTTTTTCGAGTTCATGATCGTGGCGACCATTCCGCTGGTGACCGAACTTGTCCCGGCCGCGCGGGGGACGATGCTAGCGTTGAACCTGGCTTCCTCATCCCTCGGCCGGGCGACAGGAGCCTTGATCGCTCCTTCCCTCTGGATGATGGGCGGGATGCTCTGGAGCGGATTGGCGGCCGGAGCGATCACACTCTGCGCGCTGGGGCTGCTGCTAAAATATGTCCACGATCGCTAGCGCAGCCGGCGCCACGACGATCCCGAACACGACGACGAGGCAGATGCATCCCGGTTCCGACAAGGGGCAGGCCTGACCAACTGCTGCCACCTGCTGTGTAGCGCTGCTGGCTATCTCTCATCCGATATAGTATAATCCTTGCGATACGGTCAGCCGACTATTGGAGAACAAGTACATGTTTGTCTGGATGGTGGCGTCCTTTGTCCTGTTCCTCGGGCCACTGGTTTTTCTGCACGAGCTGGGACACTTTTGGGCCGCCAAGAGGTCGGGTATCTCGGTGGAGGAATTCGGCTTTGGACTGGGGCCCCGGCTGGCGACCCTTTTTGTGCGTGACGGCACCATGTATACGATCCGTGCTATTCCCTTTGCCGCTTTTGTGAGGTTGGCTGGTGAAGAGGAGAACAGCACGGCGAGCGGCCTGATGAATGCTCCCCGTGCGACGCGCCTTGTCGTTGCAGCCGCCGGCCCGGCTATCAACATCGCTGCAGCATTGATCCTGTTCTGGATTGCATATCTATTTGGCCCTCCCGCCTTTACGCGGGTTGTGCTCTCGGATGTGGTCCCGGACTCTCCAGCGGCCGCGGCTGGGCTCTTGACCGGCGACGTGATTCTGGAACTGGACGGGATAGCAGTCGATTCCACCGCCGGGGTGGCTGACTATGCCCATTCGCACCTTGGCCAGCTAATCGCTCTCTTGGTGGAGCGGGACGGTCGGAGGTTGGAGGTCAATTTAACTCCGCGAGCAGAGGGCGAATACGATCCGGATGTTGAGGGACCCATCGGAATTGGGATGTATTTGACCGAGACCGGTCCTGCCCGCCCCCAGGGGCTGTTTGAGGCGGGCCGCTCCGCCGTCACAGAGTTCGTCCAGGTGCTCGAGGCAACCGCCCAGTGGCCGGGAAAGCTCATCTACGCGCTCCAGGTGCGATCTGAAATGGGCGATAGCACCACCCCGGTGTCTCCTGATGAAGACCTCAGGTACTTTCGGCCGGTTGGCATATATGGCATTCTGCAACTCATTGCGATTACCCTGGAGACTGGAATCGTCAAGGGGTATTGGATATATGTCTTTCGCACGGCCGGCTTGATCAGCATTGCATTGGGAGTCACCAATCTGCTGCCGCTTCCCGCCCTGGATGGCGGCCGGATTCTGTTTGTTGTATTGGATTGGCTCTCGGAAATGATTCTGCGCCGCAAGATCAATCCGGAGAAGGAGATCTTGGTCCACGGCATTGGGATAATGGTCTTGTTGTTGCTCATGGTGGTCATCACCTGGCAGGACATCGTCAACCCACTGATCCAGTTTTCACCCTCTTCCACCCCTGCTCCTTGAGATGAGAGCGCGCAATGGCGGATAGATTAGCGTCCTTGCTGAAGAGAATAGCCGACGAAGAAACCGCGCTCCCCGCAGATGATTTGCATCAACTGTCTGACCTGTACGGTTCCTCAGCCGTCGCCTTGGAGAGAGTCTGGTACACGCTTTCTGCTCATCGCCGTCGGGACATCCTGCACCATCTGGCTGAGACAAGCCGGCAGAATTTCGAGGTTGACTTTATCCCGATTGCCCTCATGGGTGTCAGGGATCAGGACAGCGGGGTGCGCCTGACTGCCCTCGACATGCTCTGGGATGCGGAAGCCCCGGAACTGATCGCGCCTTTGTTGGGCCTGCTGCACCATGACTCGGACATGACGGTTCAGGCCGGGGCGGCCCAAGTGCTCGGCCGGTTTGTGCTTGCTGGGGAATTGGGGCAACTCTCCCATCAGGTTTTTGACGACCTGACCGGTGATCTGTTGACGATTTTCAACGACCTCGACCGGCCTATGCTGGTCCGCTGTCGGGTGCTAGAGGCGCTGGCGGCCGCCAGCCTGGATGAGGTGCCGGCGCTTGTCCAGGACGCGTACCGATCGCAAGAGGACGTTCTCAGGATCGGCGCAGTGGCGGCCATGGGCCGCACTGCTGATCCCTGCTGGGAATCCATAGTCTTGGCCGAGCTTGACAGCGACAACCCAAGCATGCGTTATCATGCTGCACGGGCGGCCGGTATGCTCGCCGTGACAGATCTTGTGCCGCCGCTCGTAGAGTTGTTGGATGATCCGGATTCAGAAGTCATGATCGCCAGTATACGGGCGTTGGGAGAGATCGGGGGAGACGAGGCCCGCTCCGCGCTGGAACGCTTGCTGGACGATAGCGATATCGGCGACCTGGCGCGAGATGCCCTGGAGGTGACTGAATTGTTGGGTGGTTTGCCGTTGCCTCTGCTCCGCAATATGGAGTCATGAACCGCTGTCTTGTCTGTCTTTTGGCGACCCTGGTCGCAGTGGCGGCCGCCGGACCGCTGCGGACTGATGCTGAACCTATGATCACACTGGTTTCCCAGGAGTCTAGCTACAGCTTTGCCCATCAGATACACTTTGCGGCCGAGTTCAGCAGCGTTTCTCCAATCACCGGTGTGACCCTCTTTTTTGCTGCCCAGGACGATCTCCGAGTCTTTCATGCCGAACTGCCGGTTGCGGGGGATCAGATTCAGACCGGCGCCGGCTATACGCTCGACTTGGCGGAATACCCTTTGCGACCGTTTGCCCGGGTCGAGTTCTGGTGGCGAGTGGAGGCGCAAGATGGGAGCGTGCTGGAGACAGAGCCCGCCGACCTGATCTATGCGGACAACCGATATGACTGGCAACGGGTGGCGGACGAGGATTTCGAGATCTACTGGTCAGCCGAGGACCCCGGTTTGGGGCACACTGCGCTTCGCATCGCCCAGGATGGGTTGGAGCGTATTGGGACGATTCTGCCTGATGCGCTGGCGCAACCAGCCACTATTTACATCTATCCCAGCTTGGATGACTATAGGTCTGCCCTGCAGTTGGCCGGGATGGAGTGGGTCGGAGGGCACGCTGACCTAGAGTGGGATGTCATCTTGTTGAGTGCGGCTGGGGGACCCAA
>DAOUVM010000001.1 GCA_030667645.1 Ardenticatenales bacterium
GCATTGACCGCCACCAACGCATCGTCCGGCAGGTTGGCCTCAGCCCACTCTATGACCGCCAGGTCATCCGAACGAAACAGCACCGTCTCGGGACTCACCATGTCGATCATCTGGCGCACTCCAAAGAGACCGCTCCAAACAACGGCGGCCGTCATGCAGCCATACGCCAACATCCGCGCAGCCGGGTGAGGTGCGGCCAACCGCAGCCAATCGTCCACCATCCAGCCCAGGATGATGCCCACCGGAACGTAGAGACTAATGAACCAGGTATTGTTGTTGATCAGCCAGACGGCGGGCAGACCCAGCTTGTCGCTATTGATGATCACAAAGACCGCTGCGACCCAGGCTCCCAGCATGGCGACGGAACGCTTTCGCCGAAGGAGCGCCCAGAGCAACCCAACGGCGCCTGCGACAAGCCAGGCTCGCTCCCATCCGTAGGTCAGATACCCCCATGGGATATCATTGTACCCACCCAGGCTGCCTGGCTGCCCCAGGTTTGGCAGCATGGGGATGAGTCGCTGCTCGCCCACACGGATCAGCCATGGAATCGAAACTCCAGCCATCACACCGACGACGACACCCAGCCAACCCAGGAGTGAACTCATTGCAGCTCTCCCTGGCTCGGGCGCTCGAGCCGGGGAACGAGAGTCGGGCCGGGATGGCACGGTAGCCCACACGCCGATCACAGCCACTGGCAACCAGACCAAGGCATAGATCCAGACGCGTGCGTGAACCAGAAAGAGACCACCGAGGAGGAGTCCCAGCCTGATCGCCCGGCGGCCGAGGACGACGAATGCCAGCCGGTCCGCAGAGCCAAAGAAGCGAAAAGACAAGCCCAGGAGCGGGGGAAGGATCAACAAGCCGCTCAGTTGTGTGTAGCGTCCCCAGGATAGATAATACGCGGGGAAGAGCGACAACAGGGCGACGAAAAAGGCAGCGAGAAGGCTGGCTCGCCTCCGGCCGGTGAGCAACACTGCCCCAGCATACACAGAGAGGGGAGCGAGCGCATTCAACATTTGGCCTCCGACGAGCAGGATTTGCGGCAGCGGCAAATCGGTCATCCAGTGCAGGGATGCCGCCAGCGTGTGAAAGCCAAAGTGGTAATAAAAGATATCCACCGGCATCCACGGCCGATATCCGACCGGGACCGTCCCGCTGTCGGCCATCATGCGGCTGATGAGTACGTGCTGCGGCGAATCGACCCAGGGTGGCATCACCAGGTCCCGGATTGCCAACATGCGAACTGACAAACCCAACAACAGAATCAGCAGCAGGACGACTGTTTCCCGGCCAAGGTGGAGAGAGGGCCGGCGACGGCGCCAACGCAATACCAGAAGCAGTGCAGCGGCTCCGAGCGCCAGCCACAGGGAAGCACCACTCCACCGGCCGCCGATCTGGGTCAGGCAGAGCCAACCCAGTGGCAGGCAAATCAGGCTCCCGGCAAGAGCTACACCAAGCCGCACACCCAGGTCCCGGGAGGAAATTGACCGCGAGGGGAAGAGCACCAGGCCGGGGAGAAAGAGCAGCAGGGAGAGCGCGCCAAATAGCCCAAGTTGCCCGGCGGTGAATTGGGATAGGTCCCGGAGTGCTGCCGACAACAAGTAACGATAGAAGGACTGAAAGCGGAGATCAAGCGGCCGGGCCTGGCTAGCGGACGAGTCGCCCGGCTGTAATTCCACCGTGAGTTCGCCGCGCTGGTAGCCGTCTAGAGAGTACGCCCAGGCGGTGACCCGGTTGGCGGAAGTTCCCTCCAGCCGCAGCGTATATTCCCGCCCGGCCGAACGAGCGAGCGGCGGAAACGCGAATCGCAGCGTCTGGTTGTGGGTCAGCGTCAGCGCATCCCAACTCTGGGCGTGCAATGGCCTGCCAGCACCATCCAGCAGGCTCAGGGTGAGAACAGATACCTCAGCCTCGCGCGGGCCGGTGGGTTGGTGGACCACTAGAAGCAACTCCAAGGCGGTCAGACCATCATGCCGGGCCACAAAGCTCTGTTCCAGCGCTAGGATGGCAGTGGGAACCGGAGCGGGAACGTCGAGCCGGTCCTGGCGTTCGTCCACAGCCAATATCGGTCCGGGCCAGCCGATGCGCGAGGCCAGCAGCAAGGTCGCGACCGCCACCAGCCCTACTATCCAATAGAGCGGCCGTTCCCTTGAAAGGAGAGAGAGCTTCATTCAAACACTCAATTGACTGGTGTCACTGCAGCGGCGCAGCGCGGCCCTCGTTTCAGCCGGAAGAAAAGCGGCGCTTCCACTCGTAGAGCTTGTTGATAGCATCCAGCGGGGTCACGTTGGTTACATCCAGGGCCTTCAACTCGTCGAGCAGTGGGCTGGATTCAGGAAAGAGCGCCATCTGCTGGCTGGCTCCGAGATGGCTGGGGCGGCTCACCGCCTGGGGAGCACGGAGTTCCAACTCTCGGAGCAACTCGGCTGCCCGCTTGGTGACGGCGGCCGGAAGCCCGGCCATCTCCGCCACGTGGATTCCATAGCTACGGTCTGCCCCGCCGGGAACGATCTGGTGGAGAAACACGGGCCGGTCTCCCTCTTCGGTTACAGCCACGTTCAAGTTGGCAACGCCAGGGTATAGATCTTCCAGATCCGTCAACTCGTGATAGTGGGTGGCAAAGAGAGTTTTGCACTTGAGAGCGGGGTGATTGTGGATGTACTCTATGACAGCCCAGGCAATAGAGAGTCCATCGTAGGTGCTAGTTCCCCGGCCAATCTCGTCCAGCACGACCAGGCTGCGGCCACTGGCATTGTTGAGGATGTTGGCCGTTTCGACCATCTCTACCATAAAGGTAGATTGGCCAGCATAGACCTCGTCCTGCGCTCCCACGCGGGTGAAAATGCGGTCCACCAACCCGATGCGAGCCTCCTCGGCGGGGACAAAGCTGCCGATCTGAGCCATGAGCACGATGAGCGCCACCTGACGCAGGTAGACGCTCTTGCCAGACATGTTGGGCCCGGTGATGATGAGAACGCGCGCACCATCCTCAAAGGTCACATCGTTGGGCACAAAGCGCTCCCCCTCCAGCGCTTGCTCGACCACCGGGTGGCGACCGGCCCGAATCAGCAGGGAGTCCTGGCCGGTCAGTTCCGGCCGGACATAGCCGGCGCGCACCGCTGCCTCGCCAAGCCCGGCAACAACATCAAGGTGAGAGAGGGCAGCGGAGAGCTCCAGTAGACGGGTCGCCGCTGCTCCCACCTGCTCGCAGACCTGGCGGAAAAGGGCATGCTCAATCTCAACCTGCCGTTCATCGGCGTTGAGGATCACTGATTCGTACTCTTTGAGCTCGGGAGTGATGTAGCGTTCGGCATTGACCAAGGTCTGCTTTCGGACAAAGTCAGCCGGCACGGCGGCCGTGTTCACTTTGCTCACCTCAAGATAGTATCCAAAGACCTTGTTGAAACCGACCTTGAGCTTTTTGATCCCGGTTCGCTCCCGTTCGGTACGCTCCAGGTTGGCAATCCACTCTCTGGCATCGCGCGCGGTTGCCTGCACACCATCCAGCTCGGCGGAAAATCCGGCCCGGATCACCCCTGGTTTGGACAGCAATCGAGGTGGCTCGTCGGCAATTGCCTGGGTGAGCAGACTCAAGGTCTCGGAACAGGGAGGCAGAGCAGGAAGGTCCTCCACCCCCACCAATAGATCCCGTATCGGACCCAGGGCCTGCAAAACCGCTCGTATACCGACCAGATGGTTGGGGCGAGCGTTGCGGCTCACCAATCGATTGGTGAGCCTTTCCAGATCAGCCAGCGGCCGCAGGAGCGCGCGGAGTCCAGCTCGCAATTCACCGTCGCGGACAAATACCTCCACCTTGTCCAACCGCGCGTTAAGCAAGGCAAGGTCCAGCAGCGGCTGATTGAGCCAACGACGCAACAGCCGCCCACCCATGGGAGTGACGGTCGCGTCCAGCACATCGAGCAGCGAACCTCGCTTGACTCGGCCCCGAATGCTCTCTGTCAACTCGAGGTTGCGGCGGGTGGCTGCATCTAGAGCCATGAATTCAGAGACGCAGTAGGTGGAAAGAGTGACCAGTTGCGCCAGGGAGCCAATCTGGGTTTGCTGCAGATACTGGAGGGCCGCCCCGGCGGCGCGGATCGCTTCAGGCTGTCGATCGCATCCATAGCCCGCCAACGTGCTGACGCGAAAGTGGGTCTGAAGGACCATTCGCGCGTTCGCCTCTTCAAAACGCCAATCGGGAAGGTAAGAGATGGATGAAACGGCCGCCCTCACCTCCCGCCAAGGGGAGGGATCCCGGGCCGACTCGAGCAGCACTAGTTCGGACGGGGCTAGCCGATGAAGCTCATCCAGCAACTGGCCAAACGCCTCTTCTCTCGATGATTCCCGCGAGCTAGAGCCGGAGATCTGCACCGTCGCAAACTCGCCGGTGGAGATGTCAACATAGGCCAAGCCATACCGCCGGCCTTCCGCGTCAGCCACCACGGCCGCCAGATAGTTGTTCTGCTTGTTTTCCAGCAGCTCCGATTCGATGATCGTGCCCGGGGTTACGACGCGCACCACCTCGCGCGGAACCAGCCCCCCAATTGGCTCACTCCCCAACTGATCGCAGATGGCCACGTGATAGCCCTTGGCCACCAGTCGGGCTATATAGCCGTCGGCCGCGTGGTACGGGACGCCAGCCATCGGTATGCGCACCCCTTTCGAGATCGGCCGGCTGGTGAGCACGAGATCGAGTTCCCGGGCCGCGACTTTGGCATCATCGTCGAAAGTCTCGTAGAAATCACCCAGCCGGAAAAACAGAATGGCGTCCGGGTATTGACGCTTGACCTCCAGATACTGACGGCGAACAGGAGTTTCTTTGGTCACATCTCACTCGCTTGAGCGCGATTCCCCTCTCGCGCCAACGACTGCCAATACGTCCTGGTCCACGTCTCCCCGCCATGACCAGAGAGGCGAACAAGGCCCAACGGGCCTCCACACCTATTGGACAACCACCACTTTGTCCTCACCAATCCGCTCAGATATCTCCTTCCACGCTGTGAGCGCGTCTCCCGCAACGAACAATGAGCCGGTAATGCAGATGACATCATCCGAGCCCGCCATTTCCCACGCCATGGCGATGGCGGATGACACGGTGGGAGCTTGTCGAGCGGCAAAGCCTTGCTCCTCCCACCGGCGGTGCAGGTCGGCCGGATCAGCGGCACGCGGGTGATCGGCGGCGGTGAGAATGACCTCATCCGCCGTGGACACGAGCACCCGGATCATTTCTGCCAGATCTTTGTCGGCCGTGGCCCCAAAGACGAGGATGCGGCGGCGATCCGGGAACAATGCCTCCACCGTCTGACGAACCCACCGGACGGACGCTACATTGTGCGCGCCATCCACGACAACAACCGGCCGCCGGTGGAGGATCTGGAACCGACCCGGCCATTCCACCTGCTGGAGGCCGCGCCGGATGGCCTGATCGGTCAACCGGGGCAAACCCTGCCGGGCGATGTCCAGAGCGGCCAACGCTACCGTGGCATTGATCACCTGATGCTCACCCAGGAGAGGGATATGGTAGCGGCCTCCTGGCCGGCCGAAGCACTCGGGGCAATCGGCGCAGAACCATTGTCCATCCAGATCGGCATGGCCCGGTTCATACTGCCAGTCCCGGCCAACCAGCGTGAATCCGGCGCCCTTGTCGGCTGCGATCCGCTCCAGAACAGCCAGCGCTTCCTCAGGTTGGGGTGCGCTGACTAGAGGCACACCGGGTTTTATGATCCCACCCTTTTCGGCCGCGATTTCTGCCAGCGATTCTCCAAGAAGATGAGTATGGTCATAGCTCAAGGAGGTGATGACAGATACAAGGGGGGAGATGACGTTGGTAGCATCGAGCCGGCCGCCCAATCCTACCTCGATCACCGCCACCTCGACCTGGCAGCGAGCAAAATGCAAGAATGCCAACGCAGTCATCAATTCGAACGTGGTGATGCCCTCGACCTGGGCGACGGTCGGACGGACATCCGACACGAGGCTCACCAGATCGGTGGGCGAGATCCAGGATCCATTCACCTGAAATCGTTCAGCCAGGGACTGGAGATGGGGCGAGACGTACAATCCGGTTCGCAGACCGGCGGAGCGCAACGCACTGGCGCAAATCGCGGCCGCCGAGCCCTTGCCCTTGGTGCCAGCAATGTGAATGGCCGGATAATCCAGATGAGGATTCCCCAGGAGCCCCAGGAGACGCGCCGGCCGCGTTGGGTCGATCACTCCCGGTGCATACCGGTACTGCGGCTCGACCTCATAGTTGGTAAAGCTGTAGATATAGTCGAGCGCCTGAGTGTAAGAGATCGTCATGGTTCCTGTCTGCCGGAATGCTGACCCTCCAATCCGTGGGTGAGGGCGAGCGCGGTGATTGTATCGAATCGAGGGTGAAAAGCAAGGGTGACGGTGGCACAAAGTATTTGACACGCCCCTGGCGGTTTGGTACACTGGCTCGCAATGGATGCCTGCACTCGCCGGCCGCAGATTGGTGGAGATCCCTCTTGCGCATTCCCCGCCTACTAGCTATCGCCCTATCCCTGGTCGGTTTGGCGGTGATCATCGCCACCTTGTATGGCACGCTGAACCTTGACCGCAGCCTGATCAGGGACGCTGATTTCAGCTTGGACACCATCACGCCCAATGCGGATGGAGATCGCGATGTCACGCGCATTCAATACACACTCTCTCGCAGCGCGAATCTGTCCATCTACTTTGGTGACGAGGACGGACGTACATACTATTTTCGGCGGGATAGGCGGCGATCAGCAGGAGAGTACGCAGTTCTGTTCAGCGGTGTGGTGGAGGGCTTTGGCCGGCCGGGAGAAGAATTTGAGGGATTGGTGGAAGCCCGCCTGCTGCCTGATGGCAAGTATACCTGGTTCATAGCAGCTAGTGACGCAGCCGGAGTAGTGGAGAAACAGAGCGGCCGGCTTACCGTGCGCGAAGGGGCGCCGCTCGTCCCGGACATTCAGGGTTTCAGCGCCGCCCCCTTACATTTCACGCCTAACCGGGATGGCATCTCGGACCGAGTCACGATCAACCTCTATCTGCCCAAACCGGCCCAGGTGAGAGTGTTCGCGCTAGGTGAGGATGGTGTAGAGTATCCCATTGACGAAGTAGAGCGGGACGTGCCACCGGGCGAAGCGGGCATGCACCAATTCGACTATGCGGGTGGAGTGGACGACGGGGCCACCCCGCCCCCGGACGGATCCTATCAGATATGGGCAGTAGCCGAGGATGACGAGGGGCAACGGGTCAGCAATACGATCGAGCTGACGCTAGAGCACGGCGGTATACCACGGGCGGACATTGTGCAGGCCAGCATAGATTGGTCAGCCAAGACGATAGTCCTGTGTGATACGCTCTACTTTACGCTGACAGTGGAGAACTATGGCGATGCGCCCATCCGAACGACGGGTCCCTCTCCCGGCACTGTGTATGACAGCGATTGGAACTTTAACAAGCTTGGCTGGCACGTAGAATCGGGCGCCTGGAGGGTAGCCATTGGTTTCGACAACCAGTTGAGCGACTATCCACACCGGTGGGCGGTGGGCAGCAGAGACGATCTGGTGCAGATCGGGGAACACTGGTACCTTCCGGCCGGCGAGCGAGCGACAATCACCGGCGGGATACGGTTTGTTGATCTCCCGGCCCGCAATCCATCCTACTATTGGGCCGGCCTGATCCACGAGGATGTGGAGATCAGTCAATTCAACAATCGAGTCGATCCCCTGTTCCTCACCATCGGTGCGACCGATATCCAAGCGCCGGCCCCCTGCCCAAGCCGGACACCTGAGATAAAAACCGGCGGCTAGGCGATGCTGGATCTCGCCGTCATCATTGTCTCTTGGAACGTGCGCCAGTTGCTGGAAGAGTGCCTGGCGTCGGTGTACCGGAGCCTGTCGGTTTGCACATCAGCAGGCAAGGGGTCCGGGCTGGCAGCTTCGGTCTGGGTAGTGGACAACGATTCGGCCGACGGCACACCGCAGATGGTGCGAGAGCTTTTCCCGCAAGCCCGATTGATGGCGAACACGGAGAACCTGGGCTTTGCCGGCGGGAATAACCAGGCCATTGAAAGCGCGCTGCCAGAGACCCCTCGCCATCTCATGCTGCTCAACCCCGACACGGTCGTCCAGGGCAGAGCATTGGAGACACTGGTCAGATTTATGGATCGCACACCCAATGCGGGTATGGCCGGGGCTCGACTGGTGGACGGAGATGGGTCTTTTCAGCACAGCGGCTTTCGGTTTCCAGGATTGGCGCAAATCCTCTTGGACCTTTATCCTCTTCCAGCGCGCCTGCACGAGACGCGCCTGAACGGACGCTACCCAAGGCCGTGGTATGAGGCCGATGCCCCGCCGTTCCGGATCGATCACCCGCTGGGAGCTGCGGTGATGATTCGACGCGAGGCCATAGCGACCGTGGGTCTGCTGGACACCCAGTTTTTCATGTACTGTGAAGAGATCGATTGGGCTATGCGAATCAAAGCCGCCGGCTGGGATATCTATTGCGTACCAGCGGCCGAGATCATCCACCTGGGCGCTCAGAGCACCTCGCAGATCAAGGCCGCTTCATTCGTGAACCTGTGGCGCAGCCGCTTCCGGCTATACAGAAAACACACTTCCGGCCTTGGGATGTGCCTGGCACGTTGGCTGGTCCAGCTCGGAATGAGACTCAGAGCACGCCAGGCTGATTCGGAGACGCTGAGGTCGGCGTACCGGGAGGCAAGGGATGCATGGAGCTGCGGATGAATGAGATTGCAGCCGTGATCCTGACGCTCAACGAGCAGAAACAGATCAAGGAGTGTATCGCAAGCGTCCGCTGGGCAGACCGCGTCGTCGTATTCGACACCTATAGCACCGACCAGACGGTCCCGCTGGCCCGCTCGGCCGGCGCAGAGGTCTTGCAGCACCGGTTCGAGAACTATGCGCAGATTCGTAACGCGGCGCTAGAGGCGGTTCAATCCGACTGGGTCTTTTTCATAGATGCGGACGAGCGCGCAACATCAGCCCTCACGGCCGAGATCCGGGAGGTGACAGCCAATCGGCCGGAGAACGGCTGGTGGGTTCCCCGTCACAATTACCTGTTCGGCAAACTCACGCTGGGTGCGGGCTGGTACCCGGACTATCAGATGCGGCTGATACGTCGTGGAAAAGGGATCTATGACCGCCCGGTGCACGAGGTAGTAATCCTGACCGGAGATGCTGGCTATCTCCAAAACCCGCTGCTTCACTTTAATTATGAAACGATAGCCGAGTTTCACGCCAAGCAGGCCCGCTACTCTGACTATGGCGCCGAGAGGTTGCACAGTGAGGGTCTACGACCGAGGGCGTACAGCCCTGCCACGCAGTTTCTCCACCATTTCTACTGGCGGTTCATCAGCCTTCACGGGTACCGGGACAGACTGCATGGGCTGCGACTCTGCCTGTTGACCGCCTGGTATGAAGCTATCACATACCAGAAACTGCGGCGACTGTGGGCAGATTGACGCACCCCCAGGTTCCTGCTATACTGCCCTGAATTCTGACCCGCGGGCTCTCTGGTCACGAGTGCAAAGTCTGCGGTGGAAATCCGGAGTCGGAAGGTGAACACGCCAGTTCTGGTTCTCAACGCCAACTATGCGCCGCTAAATGTCTGCACCACCCGCCGGGCAATGGGTCTGCTGCATATGGAAAAGGCGATGATCATCTCCAACGGCCGGGGAGTGATTCGCACGCCGACCACGACCTTTCTTCGGCCGTCTGTCATCCGACTTGGATATATGGTCAAGCGGCTGCGCCCCCGGGTGAAACTTACCAAGAGAGAGATCCTGCAGCGGGACAACCACACGTGCCAATACTGTGGTCGACAGGGTCCCGGGCTGACCATCGACCACATAGTCCCCCGGCACAGGGGCGGCGCCCAGTCATGGACGAATCTGGTCACCGCCTGCCAGGCCTGCAATCGGAAAAAGGGCGGCCAATCAGCGCAAGATGCCCAGATGCAGCTTTGCCAGGAGCCCTCCGAACCTCCCGCTTCAGCAACCTATCTCTACCGTCGGCATCTGCAGAAAAATCAAGAGTGGCTTGTGTTTGTCGAGGGATGGTAGCCCCGACTCTTGCGGGTCAGGCGCTGTTCTGGCGAGCAGCAGCCACGATTCCTGGCAACCCCTCCTCAATCTGGCGCTCCAACTCGTCGGCTGTCCGCCGATAATCGTTCAGCGAGCCGCCATACGGGTCCCGGATGTCATAGGGTGGACCAGCCATCTCTGTCAACCGAAAGATCTTGGCGGCTGCCGACGCACACTCGGCGCGCAGCGCTTCGACGTGGCCAGCCGTCATCGTGAGCACCAGATCAACCTTTGCCAACAGGGCGGCACTCGCGTTCCGGGAACGGTGGCGGCTCATATCCAGCCCGCGCTCTCGCATCACTGCCACGCCGTTCTCGGTGGCAGGGAGGCCATCCTGAGCCCAGGTACCGGCCGAGATGATCTCCCACTCTCCGGGGATTCGCTCTTGCGCCAGCTTCTGCCGCAGGTAGACCTCGGCAATGGGTGAACGGCAGATGTTGCCGGTGCAAACAATGAGAATTGATGGCATTGCGATTTCCTTGTCGCGCCTGAGACGGCGTCAAAGAGGGATCATCTCGACGAGCGCAAGCAAGCCGCCGGAAACAAGCGAGTGCCCACCCAGTACAACCGGGACAGAGGATGACAGAGCGCCGGCGGTAAACGCTCTCAGGAACGGCTCCTGGACGCGATCCACCCATCCCAGGTCAGATGCATATCGGTCTTCTGCCGAGGGCCAGAGGCCCCGATGGGCAAGTATCACGCGGTTGTCAAGAAAGATGGCGTCGGTCCACTGTTCGAGAGTGTGAAAGAAGGCATCCATGCCCACCTGCTCCAGGTATGCTCCGAGAATCGATCTGACCTGACCGCCCGCCTGGCGTCCGCTGGCAACCATGCCCCGTTCTTCGGCAATCATGCGCACCCAACAGAGGGTCTCCCGCTCCAGGGCAGCCCACGTGCTCGATGCCACCCGGCCGCCGATCATGATGTGTTTGCCCTCAGAACGCAAGACCGCCAGCCCTTGATCCAACCGGCCAGTGTCGAGGTCCAACTCGGCCAACTTGGCCGCCAGATGTTGTCCGCATCCCGGGTGACGAGAAAGGATCATGAGGTCGGTCGGTGTGTCAATGTCCAACCGGCTGGCAGCGGAGACAGGCAGGGTGTCGGCCGGTAAACCTGCCTCTCGATGGAGCACCCAGGCAATCGCGTTGTCGCGAACCACCCGAGGGGCATACTGGGCCAGGACACTCGCGGGCGTAAAGGCAGCCCAGTCGGCGGAATGCAGGTTGTTGGTGATCAGCAATCTCTCGGCCGCCAAGGTCTCTTGCGCTATGGCCGCCAAATCGACTGAGTTCAGCAAGGGAGCTGCCCCCGCCCCCATGTAGAGAACATGTGTTAACCCATAGTGGCCGATCACACTTGCCAACCGGCGTCCGAAGTGAAAGGGATGCCGCGTGTCATCCAGGTCAACAACGCAATCAAGCGGAAGACCGCTGGCCCAGAGCGGGTCATTGGTGACGACGATGAGTTGGTCAAAGAGACCGGTGGCTTGAGAAGCCACCAAGGTGTCCAATGCGGCCGCCTGACGCGCATCCTGCATCCAGCGGCACGCCGGCTCTGGAGTAGCCACAGAGCCCACCATCACTACCAACCCCAGCTTTGTCACTGACTGCGACATGGGATCTCCTCGGCGCCGGTTCAAGACCTCAATGGAAGGTGAATGCCAGCAATTCAACCGCTGGCGCGACCAGAACCAGAGCGCCACCATGCAGACCCCAGTACGCGGGGCGCATGCGTCAGAGTGCCCTGGGCCACGATTGCAGCGGCTCGATCAGTCCAGCTCGGGGATGAGCAGACCGTAGCCCTTGTCGCTGCGCGAGTACAGCACGTTGATGCCATTCTCCTCCGCACTGAAAAAGACAAAGAAATCGTGCCCCAGCAGCTCCATCTGCTCAATAGCTTCTTCCTGCATCATGGGCACCACCGAAAATCGTTTGACTCGCACGATCTCGCCCGCATCTTTTTCAAGTGTGTCCTCATCAAGCGGGAGTCCCATATCTTCCGCCGTCACAGTGCGCCGTACCCGTTGCCGTTTGCCCTTGTAACGGGCGATCTGCCGATACATCTTGTCCACAACCCCGTCAATCGAGGCAAACATATCCCCGGTTCGCACTTCGGCCCGCAGGATTACCCCACGATCGCTGCGAATCGTGAATTGCGCGACCTGGCGATCAGCGGCGCTCCTGGCGTTCTCCAACGAGAGGTCCATCCGAGCGCCGGCAACGGCGGGCAGAAAGCGGTCCAGCTTGCCAGCTTTGCGCTGCACATATTCCTCCAGCCGCTGCGTGAGCTCCATATTGCGACCCGTTATCTGTAGTTCCATTGTGCCGTAACCTCCTCAGAAAATCGTTTGGGGAATCCGATCGCTCTGCCCGAAACCGGCATCTCCGACTGCCCCAGTGACAGGATCCCAATTTGTCCGGGCGAGCGTAAAGGCAAATACATTGGCTGCGCCAACCCTGCGCAGAACCTCGGTGCAGGCATCCAGCGTGGAGCCGGTGGTGCATACATCATCCACCAAGAGCACCGAGCGCCCCTTGACCCAGGGTCCGCTCGCCGTGAACGCACCGGCAACATTCTTACGACGATCAGGCGCACTGAGGCTGGTTTGCGCCTCTGTGATCCGGGTGCGCTCAAGCCCTTGCGAAAGCACCGGAAGTTTGATTTGCGCCGCCAGTTCCCGGGCGAGGAGAGCAGCCTGGTCATACCCACGCTCACGCAACCGCGTTGAGTGAAGCGGAACCGGCATGATACAATCCACGGGAAACGGCTCCTCGTTCCACGCCGAGACCATCAACTCGGCCAGCGGGGAGGCGAGTTCGGTCCGGCCGCCGTACTTGAACGCGTGGATCGCGCGTCTCATCGCCCCCTCGAATCCGACGGCTGCCCGCACACCATCCATTCTCAATGGCCGGATCGAGCAAAAGGGACAAGCTGTCCGGCATGCGGCAGCATCCAGAGCCCGCCCGCACCGGAGGCAAAAGGGGGGTTCGACCCACGAGATAGAGCGGCGGCAAGCTGGACAGAGTAGAAAGTCCACACTACCACAACCCGCGCAAATCGGAGGAAAAATCAGATCGAGCGCTGCACGCCAGAAGCGAGATACCGTTGCACGCCCGCGGATGGTTGGCGCCATCACGCCGGGCCAGGCTATAGAATTCCCAGAACGCCAGACCGAAGCACCTGGAAGCCGGCCGGGCCCAAAAGCACGAGCAGCAGCGAGGGGAAGATCAGGAAGACCATCGGAACGACCATCTTGACCGGCGCCTCCTGGGCCCTCTTTTCCGCAAGCTGGCGTCGCTTGACTCGCATCTGGTCGGACTGAATTCGAAGCACCTTGGACAAGCTGACTCCCAACTGCTCTGCCTGCACCACGGCCGCAATGAAGGTCGTCACATCCGAGACTTCCAGGCGATCCGACATGGATCGTAAAGCCTCCCGCCGAATCCTACCCAATTGAACCTCCTGCAAGACTCGGCCGAACTCCCGTGACAGATCGTTGTCCCACTTTTCAGCGACGCGCTTGAGGGCGGAATCAAAGCCAAGGCCGGCTTCGACACAGATCGTCAGCAGATCGAGGGAGTCGGGCAGGGCCCGCGTGATGTTGAGTTGACGCCGATCTATCGTGCTCCGGAGCCACATCCCGGGAAGGATAAAGCCCAACAGGGCCATTCCGGCAGCGAACATGATCCGCCGACCGGGCTGCGCCCCAAAACGCCACATCAGGAAGTAGATGAGGGCAGAGAGGCCCACGGTGGCGACAAGTCGGATGGCCCAGAATTCGGCCGCCGACAGACGGCGAGACAGACCAGAAACCTCGAGCTTGTGAGCGGTGCTCTCTAGCGTCTTTTGGGGAGTGAAACGCACGACCAGATTGGCCAGTCCACGCATCAGCGGGACCAGGATCCGATCACTGAACGAGAGTGACAACTCTACTTCTTCGAGAGATACAGCCTCGTCGCGCGCACCGTACTCGGCCAGGCGGTCCCGCAATGGGTCACCCTCTGCTCGGCGCAGCAACACGAATCCAAAGGCAATCATGGATAGTAGAAAAACCAGCAGTCCCGCTATCACTACCGGGTTCATGCTACACCTCCCCCCCCAAAAATACGTCTAAATGTCAATATCCGCCAGCTTCCGCATGGCCACAAAGCCACTGAAGATCAGAATGAGGCCAAAGCCCAAGACCAGCCACCCGCAGGGCAATACCCCAGGAATCACCCACGGCGGCTCTCTGTTGAAGAGCTCATTAATATAGCCAGGGTTGGATACCCTCAGAAAGAGGGTCAGCGCCACCGGGAGCCCGCTGATGACATAGCCGGACATCGTCACCTGAGCCGTCAGGGTAGCGATCTCGCCCCGAATCCGGACCCGCTCCCGTATCGTGTGGCTGATAATAGCTAGAATCTCGGCTAGATTGCCTCCCACTTCCCGCTGGACATTGACAGCCGTGACAACCAGATCCATATCATCGCTGGGGATCCGGATCATCAGATTGTTCATCGCCTCTTCCAGAGTCATACCCAAGCGCACTTCTTGCACAACTCGTTCGAATTCAACACTCACCGGCGGGGGGGTCTCGGCCGCAATCGTCTCCATCGCCTGCAAGACACTGTAACCCGAACGAAGCGCGTTGACCCAAAGATTGAGTGTGTCGCCAAGCTGGTTGTCAAAATCCTTTAGTCGCTTTTTTGCTGCCTGTTTCACATAGATGCGGGGCGCCATGAAACCAGCAGCTACACCAACCAAGGTGAAAGGAATGCTCTCGCCGAACAGGAACCAACTGATTATGGCAAAACCTAACAGGGACAAAAGGCTCAGCACCAGGTATTCGCTGACCCTCAGCTTGAGGTCAGCCTGCTGCAACTGAGCCTTGATGTTCTGCGCAAAGCCACGCTCTGCTACAGTTTCTTCCAGCCGGTCGGCAAAGACGGAGGTACGTTCCGCCCGCGCCGCAGGCGCCACCGCTGCCGTTTTATCCTCGGCGATTTGGCTCAGTCTCTCATCAACCTCGGAGCTCGAGCCCGCTCGCACGGTGGCGATTATCCCACCCACGACAAGCAGGAGGGCAACCCCAGCCAGAACCAATATCAGTCCAGGAGGCATCTCACATCCCCTTGGCCACTAGCGCCGTCGCTGTCCGATGCCGAAAATGGCTGGCGGCAACATGATGCCTGCGGCCTGAATCTGTCTGATGAACTTGGGCCGGATGCCGGTGGGCCGCAGCCGGCCGATGACCGTGCCGTCTTCCACACCGGTCTGCTCAAAGCCAAAAATCTCCGACATGGTGATAATGTCCCCCTCCATACCCTGAATTTCGGTAACACTGACCACTTTGCGCGTCCCATCGCGCATTCGATCCTGGTGAACAACCAGTTGGATGGCGGATGAAATCTGCTCCCTGATGGCGCGAATCGGCAAGTCCATGCCGGCCATCAGGACCATGGTCTCCAGGCGGGCGAGGGAATCACGCGGGCTGTTCGAATGGGCAGTGGTAAGGCTGCCATCGTGCCCAGTATTCATCGCCTGCAGCATGTCCAGCGCCTCTGCCCCTCGGCACTCTCCAACGACAATCCGGTCTGGGCGCATTCGCAAGGTGTTGATGACCAAGTCACGAGTCGTAATCTCGCCCCGGCCTTCGATGTTCGGTGGACGCGATTCGAGCGTGACGACATGTTCCTGGCGCAATTGGAGCTCGGCCGCGTTTTCGATGGTCACTATCCGCTCATCATTAGGGATGAACCCCGACAAGACGTTCAGCAAAGTGGTTTTTCCGGAGCCAGTACCGCCAGAGATCACAATGTTAATACGGCCAATGACCGCCGCACGCAGAAACTCGACAGCCTCAGGCGTGATACTGCCAAAGCCAATCAGATCCTGGATCGTCAGGGGGATCTTGGAGAACTTGCGGATTGTCACCGTGGGACCCACCAGAGAGATGGGCGGAATCACCGCGTTCACACGCGAACCATCAGGCAGGCGGGCATCAACCAAGGGAGAGCTTTCGTCGATTCGCCTCCCCAGTGGAGCCACAATCCGGTCAATGATTCGCATCAAGTGATCGTCAGTCTCAAACGTGGCGTTGGTTCGTTCGATCTTGCCCTCACGTTCAACGTAGATGTTCTTTGGGCCATTAACCATGACCTCAGTAATCGACTCGTCGGCCAGCAACGGTTCCAGGGGGCCCAATCCCAGGATTTCGGCCACAATCTGCTCAAAGAGGCGCCGCCGCTCGCTCCGGCTGAGAACGATGTTCTCCTCCATCAAGATGGTCTCAAACATCTCCTCGATGGTGGCCCGGACCTCACCCGTCTGAGTGATGTCCATGGCCGGGTCAAGCTCCGCAATGAGCTTTTCCTGGATACGACGTTTGAGATCTCGGTAGGCGTCACGAGAGCCGGCCATAGGGGCTTGGCGTTTGACCCGCATCTCTTGCAGCACAGATTGGCTCTCCGCCACTTCCGGGCCTTGGCCCTTCTCAAGCCGCTTTAGTAGTGACACGACATCCTCCCGCGAGACACCCGGCTACCGGCTGCCGAATAGGCGACTGAGACGGGAACGCCCGCCCGGCACGGCGACTGGTTCGGACGCGGGCACTCTGACCCGGTCATATATCCCACGTAACTCGTTGGCCAATTCGAATACAGCCTCAGAAACCGGCTTGCCTGGTTCGCGAAGAACAAACGGGACGCCCCGGTTGACTGAAAACATCACCGTCCGGTCATCGGCGGGAATCGAGGCCGTCACCGCGTGCTTTATGGTGTTCTCGATGTCACTCGGGCTGATGCCCGCGTGTCTGTCCACTCGATTCAAGACGAGCATGACCCTCCCACGCTCATAGTCCAGTTGATCAATGACCTCAAAGAACAGCCTCATGTTCTTGACGCAGGGAATGTCCGGAGTGGCAATCAGGAGAATCTTGTCTGCCTGATCGAACACCGCCAGCATGACATCCTGCAGCGAGGTGGAGGTATCAACAATAATATAGTCGAATAGGCCACACAGAAGCGAAAGCGTCTCTTGCAGATGTTGCGCGGTGATCAGTTCGCCCATCTCTGGCCTGGGAGGGGGAAGCAGCGCTTTCAAGCCAGAATCATGGGTGGCCAGGACACTGCTGATCAGATCAGTATCCAACTCTTCAAACCGCTCAGCAATGTCCACCAGACTGTGCGTGCCGGTCAGATTGAGCAGGACCCCCATGTCGCCAAAGGAGAGGTTGGCATCAACCACAACCGTGTTCTTGCCCGCCTGAGCCAGTACGACTCCGAGGTTGGCAGCCACCACGCTGCAACCCACGCCCCCCTTGGGGCTAAAGACCGCAATGACCCTGCCTTGTCTAGGTGGAGGCGCGGCAACTGCAGCAGACTCCCCTGGGCCCGCGGGCTGGACCATCACCTTGCTGCTGCGTTCGTAGACCTGATGAATGGTGGCAATCAGCTCGTCGCTGGAGAAGGGTTTTGTGAGGAAATCGCGAGCGCCGGCTAACATGGAGCGTCGGATGTAGTCCGACTCCCCCTGAACCGACATCATGATGACCTGAGCAGTAGGCGTTTCCCGAGTGATGATTTCGCTGGCACTGATTCCGTCCAAGCCGGGCATGTTGATATCCATCAACACAACGTGCGGACGTTTTTCTTTGGTCAGCTCGACCCCTTCCTCGCCGGTGCCAGCCTGACCCACCACCTCGATGTCGGATTCGAATTGGATGAGCTTGCGCAGATTATCCCGTGTCTCTGGGATATCATCAACGATCAGTACCCGAATCTTTTCCGTCGATTCCATGCTTTCCCTAGATTAGATTCCGTACCCTCTTGATGAATGTTCGCAAAGCGCGTGCCTACTCGCCGGTAGCGCCCTGGCGGATATAGTCTTCAATCCCATACAGGGGAGGTTCAAACCCATACTGTAACTTGGGAGGAACAACCATATTGTACGTCTCCATCAAGTACTGGAGAGTCACAGCACTTGTCTGGAACTGTGCGACCTCGCCTACCGGTCGGATCACGAAATCAATGTCCGCGTTGATCTCCCAGGCGAACTTGATCACGAGCGCTTCCTGCGGAGTAACGGCCAGCAGAATCACTCTGGGCTTGATCGGTTTCGGCGCCGGCGCCGGTGGTCCTTCTTGCTCGGCGTCCTCAGGGACAGGAGTCGGCGTTGGGGCAGCCAGAGGATTGATGCCGATTTCTTCTTCCTCTGCGGTCGGGTAGCGGCCAACACGTACTACCACCGCATCCTGCACGGTCAACTGCGTGACCAGGCGGGGACGCTGGTTCGCCTCACCAGGTATGACGTTGAAAATGAGCCCCAGTGGCCCTTCCTCGATCCTGCCAGAAGGAAACTCGGTAAGCGTCAACTCTTGTGCTCCCTCGGCCGTTTGCGATATATCCAGCACCTGGGTTCTGTTAGGCAGCTTGGTGTGGAACTCTTCATCCAGATCCACCAATGCCAGCGAAGCCATCAAGTCAATGTGATCGCCTGGACGCAGAGCGTATGCTACTGCAGCAGTTGGATCCTGATCGATGGAGGGCAGCGGAATGGCCATAAGCACCCGGCCGCTGGGAATAGCCAGCGCGGCATCACTCCCAGTCCCGGTAAGATCAATCATGTCGATGACCATAGTGGTCAAGATGGGCTCAAACCGAACGGCGCTGGTGCGCATGCGTTGCCCGATCACCATTTCAAGGACATCCTGCACGCCAGCGGCCGCCTCCCCGGCAGGGGGGCTGACGATGGCATCGGGCGGGACCGCATCAGATGGCCAATCCCACAAGGCAATGGAATCACCGGTGATCTCCCATCCACGCGGGATGTCCTGAACCGCGATGACGATCTGGGTCATCGGCGGAACCGGAGTAGGTTCATCTTGCAGTTCGGTGAGAAGGGGAATCGAGACGGTCTCCCCGGCCTCTTGCGCTTCTCCGCCAAACAGCCCCATCTGAAAGCCGACCCATGCAATCCCGGTGACAACGATCAAAACGATACCCACTATGACGATGATTATGCCGCGCTTCATGGAATCTCTCCTTTTTTAGTGGATTGATGAGACTGCGCCACGAAAGATCGCACCCGAGTATTCAGAGTATACTCCTCTCAATCCGTTTGTCAACCACAGCCGCTGCCAGAAGGTGGATTGCCGTAGTAACATCGCTTCCGACCCGGCCGGAAGCAAAGACTCGAAAGCCCCCGGCTGCTCTCCAGAATCCTTGGATGTGTTTGCCACCAAGAGACACAAGCCCATTCCATACCAATGATACACTCGACACGATCAGACGATCGATTGTACGTATCGTCCTGCCCGTTCCGTCGCAAGAAGCATGCCCGAACTCGCAATGGACCATCCCCCGAAATATGCGAATGGTTCTGTCTCAATTGGCTTGTCGATGCCATTGTACAGAGGTTCCGATAAAAAAGCAACCGTGGTCCGCGAGAGCGTGGAAAACAGGGTGGAGGGTATGGAAGCAGGAACAAGGGCGCGTGGACGGCCCGGCCCATGCCTGCGCCTACCGACTGGACGCTACATGAGGCCCGACAGCACCTGCCGGGTCTGTGCTTGAATTCATTCACGGCTCCGTTTCCGCGTACATCGGCCGCGCCCAAATTAACCGGTGGTGGGGATGGACACAGCAACGTGCGTTCCCTGTCCCGGGTCGCTGTTAATTTCCAGCGTACCCCCCAACATTTCGATCCGCTCCTGCATGGTACTAAAGCCGACGGTCTGACGCTGGCGCGCGCTGGAAAGCGCCTCCTCTACATTGAACCCGGCGCCATTATCATCCACTGTGGCCTGAACCCAGTCATCCTCCAGCTCAATGGCGATACGCACTTGAGAGGCCTGGGCGTGGTCACGGACGTTATTGAGTAGCTCCTGAATAATGCGGAAGATGGTGACCTCAACATACGGTTCCAGTCGTTTTTCCTTGCCCACAATGGTGACTTCGGCGGGGATGTTGTTCTTGTTCTTGAAATTCTCAGCATACCGGCGCAGAGTAGGAACCAGCCCCAGGTCATCCAGCATCATCGGCCGCAACTCGAAAATAAAGTCCCTGATCCGCTGGAAGGTATCGGTGGCGGCCCCCTTGAGTCCCGCCAATTCCGCCTGCGCCTGCTCCGGATCTCCGTCAAACATTCGCTGGCAGATCTCTGTTTGGAGGATAAAGTTAGTCATGGACTGGGCTGGCCCGTCGTGCATTGCTCGCGAAAGACGGCGCCGTTCCGCTTCCAGAGCGCCCACCAGTCGCACAACAACGGGTTCCTCGCCGCCGGCCGCTTTCCCGGCCAGACCCGCGGCCGGTCCTACCGCACCATCGGTCGCTTCCAGGAAACGACGCAGCAAAGTCATATAACGTTCCATGTTCTTCTGGTCGCTCTGGAGCTTTTCCAGTTGCCCCCGCATAGTAAACAGACGCTGCTGCACATCATGAACAGCGTCGTAGGCTTCGCGAATGTCATCCCGCGGCACGGTTGCGAGGTTGGTCTGGATGTGACGCAAGTGATTCGTGGCTCGAGCATGGCGCCGAGCTAGTTTCTCCACCTCGCCAGTGCTCTGCTGAATCAGTACATCGATCTCCTTGAGCTGTCGCTGCACCTGATCGAATTCTTTGCGGCTGTCCTCCAGCAGCAGTTCAAGGGGAGACTCTTCACTCGTTGCGGTAGGTTTGGCCATTTTCTCCTCTGTTCATGAGTTCTGGGCATCCTGCAGACGGACCCAGCCACGGCCCAATGCATAAACGGCGGCCTGAGTCCTGTCGCTCACATCAAGCTTGCGGAGGACCGACGTCATGTGGTTTTTTACCGTTTGGTGACTGATGCCGAGTTGATAGGCAATCTCCTTGTTACTGAGACCCTTGGTCACGAGCTTGAGGACCTCCATTTCGCGGGGAGACAGAGGCATGAACACGTCTTCCATGTCCAGACCCGCGGCGCCGGCCTTGGCAGCCACCTCACCATCCAACCAAAGAGCGACCCCTGACTCGGTCAAGATGTCGTCATCTATCACATAGAATCCCTTGATGGCCGTATGGATGGTCTCCACCAGTCGATCCGGCATGATATCCTTGGGGCAGTACGCGGAAGCTCCCGCACGGATGGCGTGAAACACCTGCTCTACATTGTCATAGCCAGTGAGCATGATCACCTTGATGTCGCGCTGTTCCGCCTTGATCTGGCCGGTGACCTGCAACCCATTCATAGTGGGGAGATTGATGTCCATGATGACCACATCGGGGCAGAGCGTGCGGGACAATTGCAAGGCTACCTCGCCATCGGCCGCCTCGCCAACGACCTCAAAATCGGCCTCCGTCTCAAGGATATCTCTGACTCCCTGACGGAACACCGGATGATCGTCAACAACTAGGACACGTATTGGCTTCATCTGGCAGCCTCCTGGACCCTGGCACCGAAGCTACCCGAGAGTAGCCTCTCCCACCAGGAGAGTATATCACAAAAGGAGGCCAGCGGGCAACCGAACGCTTGAGGGCGTCGACAAAGACGCGGGACGCAGGTCCGCCGGCTGTTCGGCCCCGGGGTATTTGGCACAACAGCCTGGTCCCACGGGACCGGCTCCGTTTCCACACACCCTGCGCCGAAGATCACGGCCTGTCTGAGGAGGGCAGCCGGTAAACTGAACAGTTGTTCAACCCCTCCGCCCGCGTCCAGTGCGAGCCCGTGCTGTAGAGAAACCGCACTCTGGGATGCCGGGTCACAAATTCATAGGGCCAGCCCGGCGCGGTGACCAGGTAGCGTGCCGGACTCGCAAGGATGAATTCGGCCAACTCGCTTTCCGCGGCGATCACCGGGACCACCTCTGGGGAAACAAGTCCCGCCAGATCCAGGATGGGCCGATGCGCAAAGTACCCAATGGCGCCGATGTCATGCGCTGCGATCCATTCATCAGGCTCAGTGTGCTCGAACAGCCACTGCGCGACGGTCACCATCTCGCTCTGGATGATCTGCACGTCTTTGGCATAGGCCCGGGCGCCCACGGCGAGAAATGCCAGCGTGAGAATCCCTGTCGCCAGCAACCAGCTTCGGCCGATGACCCGCCGCCAGAAGGTAGGATGACGCCGCCGCAGCCAGTGCAGGGATCCGGGCACTCCATACAGGATGATAGCGGGAATGATGGGGAAGAGGTAGCGGCCGTGCTGATAGGTGACGGGGAGACGGAGAGCGTAGAGAAGCAGGTGGGCGGCAGAGTACAAGAGAAGAATCAGGTGACCGGGAAAGCACGGGATGGAGGGAAGAGACGAGGGTGATAGGCAACGCCTGCTGATCTTCCAGATACTCACAAGCAAGCCCGGAACGAGCAAGAGCTGAAAGCCAGTGAACGGGGGCAGCACGACGCGCGCCAGACGCAACAGAAACGGAACGGCCAGTTGGGCCGCGTATTCGGCTTGTTTGGCATACAGCGTATTGGGCCACAGCCGGCCGCTAAGTTGGAGATTGAGGAGCACGTAAGGCGTCATCAGCAAGGTCAGGGGAACCAACGCCGCGCCGGCGGCACGGAGGGCATGGCGCAGCGTCCAGCAGCCACGGATGACCAGCCATCCCCCCCAGAGCACGACGAGTCCCACCAAGATAATCCCCTCCGGCCGGGTGAGAACCAGCAATCCACCAAGAAGACCAATGACAGCCCAGGTCCGGACGACAGGATGGACGCAATCTCTTGGCACATCTGCACCCGTGAAGATCGGCGGGAGGCGGTCGACAAGGGCGAGAGAGAGGGCCACGTAAAGGATGGTCTCCATCCCGCTGACAGATGCCCAGACCAGATGCCATTCGCCGACACACAGAAAGCCCACGACCGGAGCAATCCAACGCTCATCGGGAAAGAGGCGAGCGCTCACCCGGTGTGCCAGCCACCCGGTGAGCGCCAGGCAGACGACTCCCATTCCCCAGGCCCACCAATCGTACGGGAGGCGAAACAGATATCCAACTGCCAGCACCAAAGTCCACAACGGCGCAGTAGATCCCGCGCTCGCCTGCCCCGGTGTGAACTCGAACCGGCCGGTCAGCGCCAGACTGCGGGCATATGTCTGATGAATCCAGGCATCATCCAGCGGAAAACCGGAATCGCCCAAGAGGGCAACCGCAATCAAGTATGCAGCCGCCCACCCGGCCGCCAAGGCCAGGTAGATGGGCAACCAACGCCGCTCCTCAGTCAGCCAACGCATTCGAATCCACCCGACGTTGACCGATCCCATTCATGGCATGGTAATCCCGGGCCCATTTGCCCCATCTTGAAGGAAATGCTACCATCTCTTCTCATACCATGCTACCCTGGATGGACCAAACTCAACAGTCGCTCACCGTCCGGCCGGCCTGCGCGGCAGACGGCCCGGCCATTGACCGACTGCTGCGGAGCGCTCTGCACACCCACACCCATTCGGACTGGCGGTCGCCGATTGATTGGATAGGCCGGTCTCCCGCGTTCGTCGCTGAGAATCGATATGGCCCGGCCGGCTGCCTGATCACATCGACCGATTCGCCTCCGTCCGCCTGGGTGCGCGCGGCGGCTGCCACGATTGACGCACCAGCGGCTGTGGTCATGAACAAGCTCTTGAGCGCCAGTCTGGATGCTCTCGCCGGTCAAGGCATCTCCTCGCTAGCTGCCATGCCCACCGCCGCTTGGCTTGGCCCCGTACTCGACGCCCTGGGCTTTACAGTCGTGGAGCAAGTCGAAACCTGGGTGAAGGATGGCCTGACCGCCCCCAGACCAGGAGCGGGCGCTATCCAGGTGCGGCCAGCCAAAGCCGCGGAGATGGTGATCCTGGCGGTCATCGAGCAAGCCGCCTTTGCCCCGCGCTGGCAACTCAGTGCAGAGACACTGGCGCTGGCCTGGAGCCAGGCAGCCACATTCACCGTCGCCGAGCAGAATGGCAGGATCACTGGATTCCAATTCAGCCAATCAGAGGGCGATCGAGCGCATCTGGTGCGCCTCGCCATAGACCCGATCGTCCAGCGAACCGGCGTCGGCACCCGCCTGCTGGCGGATGGACTCTCCCGCTGCGCCGCGCTGGGCCTGACGCACATCTCACTCAACACCCAATCCGACAACTTGGCGTCCCACCGCCTGTACGCCGCGTTCGGTTTTCACCGATCCGGCCATCCTCTGCCCGTGTGGGAACGACAGGTGTAGCTCGATCATCCCATTGCTTCAATCTGCATCTGTGTGCATCTATGCGAAATACGACGCGCTCAGAGCAATCAAGAGTTGACCGGCATAGTAGAATACCAAGCTTATCCGGTGATACCTGAACGGTCGTCGAAACCGGCGAATCGCCAGGATGAGATCCGAGAGCCAGAAAAGCGTGGCTCCGGCCGATATCAGCCAGGCTTGCGTCAGCGAGAGATTCTCGCCAAAGAAGGCGGCAAAGGCACGGTTGGCCATCAAACAGATGATCAACACATAGAGGGCGACGGGGACCTTGATCCCCCCCAATCCAGGCAGCAGGTAGCGGTAGACAGCGACGCCAGCCACCAGCAGAACCGCGGCGGTGATAAGATCGGCCGGATGGAAACCGTTGTAGACGCCAAAAAGAACCGCGTACACAACATGGGCCGCCAAAAACGCCACCAGGCCGAGTAGGAACGCTTTCCGGCTGGGGAAGATCAGCGCCACATCGCCCGCGAGGGAACATACCAGGCCAACCAGCAGCCAGGCACTGTAGCGGGAATCAATCACGGGCGCTCGCCAGGAAAGCGCAGCCACCAAGATGACCAGAAGCGTGGCTGTCGGTTTGAAAAAGAAGACCGCCTTTTTCGCCCCGCGAAACTCGGCACGAATGAGCAACAGCACAGCCGCGACCAGCAGCGGGATGGGAGCAAGATGGATCATTTAGATACCCCTCCAATCTATGCCAGAGGCCAAGAAACCATCCCCTCGGAACCTCCTGCCAAGTCTATCACCCGGAGGTGATGGAGGCAAGGGCAAGCGACCAGGGTGTTGAGGCACAGTTAGCACTTGTTAAGGAATCACTTCCCGTTTTGAATGGTGATTCGCGGGTAGAGCCGGTCACAAAAGGATCAAGTTGTCTCTCAGCAAGCACTTGGAGAACATTGCGCCCAGCAAGAGGGAGCGAAATCTGGGCCGTTGTTCGGCCGGCTCAGGCCGGGGAGCAATGGGGTACAGATCTGAACTCTCCCGACGGGTTCAAGGTTTGGGCATGCTCTTCAGGGCCCCATAGGCGGCCCGAGGGCTCCAATCCGGCCGGACGAGCCCCCAGTAGCACTGCTCAGCGCCTGCGCCAGCGACGGGACAAAAGTTCAGGTTCCAGACAAACATCACGCCCATATAGCCGCCTGATCGCGCCAGCGAGAACGCCTCCGTCAAATAGTCGGCCTGATCCGCTTCCGAGTTGTAGGCAACAAACTCATAGCCCGGCCGTGCTCCGCCCGCGAGCCCATCCAGCGAGCCCCATCCAAACTCAGTCGCCCACAATCGGGCACCCTGGTCGCCCCAGCGGACCATGATGTTCCAATAGTCCTCTATGGTGTGCCTGAAGAAAAAGCTGGGATGATCATTGTGACTCGGGACATCTGGCTCCTGACGGCAGCAGTATATGCTGGCTTGGTTGGCCCATCCGTTTGGATGAGCGCCAATCGCATCGGAGACATTCTTTAGCCCGGCCGCGTACATTGCATCGAGATAGACGCGATCGTCAATGGCGGTCACGCCATCGTTCCAGCCGGTGGGGGCCGGCGCCCCGCTGACCACGACCGCCCCCGGATCAGCCGCCTTGACCGCGTTATAGGCCCCAGCCAAGAGCTCAATGTAGAGAGATGCGCTGAGCTGCTGACCGTTCCATTCCCGACGCAGGTTCTGCTCGTTCCATATCTCGTATGCATCCACCCGGCCGGCGTAGCGAGCGGCCAGAGCGCCGACAAAGGTCCAATAGTCATGATAGCTCAACGGCGGGCCGTCTTCTTCCATGGAGGATCGCGCCCAGGCCGGCGCCTTGACGACGCTGAACAGCAACCGCAGCCCATGGGCATCGGCCGCGTTGACCATGGCGTCCAACTCGCTCCATTGGATCCGACCCGGCACGGGCTCGAACACTTTCCATTCGATCTGCTGCTTGACCCAGCTCAGCCCAAGGTCATTCACTGCCCCCAGGACCTGGCTCATATCCTGCCCCGGCAGATGGACCTGAATTCCATACCCAAACCCAGCGTCCGGCGATGGCGGCGGAGATGGAGAAGGAGAAGGGGGAGCCGGCGCCGGATCGCCCTGACCTGGAATCCACAATTGCTGCCCCACAGCTATCAGATTAGGGTTGGCAAGGTCATTTGCGCTGATGATGAGCGACACGGTGGCGCCATACCGTGCGGCTATTCGGAACAGAGTATCGCCTACCTGCACCGAGTAGTAGAAACCTTCCCCCGGTTCGGGAGCGGGAGAAGGCGACGGCAAAGGCTCCTGCACACCAGGGATGAACAACTGCTGTCCCGGGAAGATGAGAGCTGGATTGACAATCCCATTGGCCTGGGCAACGAGCGCCGAGGAGACGCCAAACCTCCGGGAAATGCTGAACAGCGTGTCACCGCCCATCACTGTGTAGTAGCTTCCATCACCAGCAGGAGGGGGGGGGGCGGGAGTTGGCTCCACTCCTGCTGGCATGACCAGCGGCTGGCCGGCATGGATGGTATAGCTGGTCAGCCCGTTGGCCTGCATGATCTCCGCGACGGTTGTAGAGTAGCGGCGCGCAATGCTGTAAAGCGTATCGCCTGCCTGCACAACATAGACGATCTCATCGGCCGTGGCAGGCGTCACCCACAGGAACAGAACCAGGAACACCAACAGCACACTCACCCTGACAGCCAGCCTGGAAACGCGCATGTCACGCTCCTTCGATTCAACGTCCGGCAGCAATCCAATGACCCCGACTGCGGCAATTCAGCTCTTCTCGGAACAGACAGTGTGTTCGGGGAGAGCTACTTTCGCTGAGCAGCCATTACTCTCTCCATTTCTCACTTTCGTGGACGTTCAGAGGTGTCATTGAAGCGGCGCTCGTGCCCGAGTGTCCGAACTTCTGAACCGTCATCCAAATGATACCCGAGTTGACTGGAAAGACCAACCTTCACAGGCTTGACATCAACAAGTCAAATCCTTCTCAGCGAAGAAGTAGGAGTGTGGAAACACAAGCGCGGCCGCGTCTCCTCTGCAATTCCGTAGCTACAGAAGAAAGGGTGGCAGAGGAGGGTCGCCGCAGCCCCTTTTTCAACACGCTCAGATGAGAGTGATTATCCCTCGGAATGTTGTCCGACACTCGTGGAAATTTGCTTTGACCTGTTCCAGGCAGCGGGGTATAATCTCGCTTCGCATACCAGGAGGAGCTCTCGACCGACGACCGGAGACTGCACGCAGCATGACACAATCGCTCATCGGCAAAACCATCGACAGGTACCAGGTCTTGGAGCACCTCGGGCGGGGCGGGATGGCCGAAGTCTACAAAGCGTACCAACCGACGTTAGACCGGTACGTGGCCATCAAGCTGATGCACTCTTTTCTGGCAGATGACCCCGACTTTTTAGGCCGCTTTCAGCGAGAAGCAAAAGCAGTTGCCAGTCTGCGTCATTCCAACATCGTGCGGGTGTACGATTTTGATGTGGCAGATGGCCTCTACTACATGGTGATGGAGTTCATTGATGGCCACACTTTGAAGGCGAGGCTGTTCGAGCTGGCAGCAGAGGGCGACCTGCTGCCGAGAGAGGAGGTCCTGCAGATCACGGCCGCCGTGGCTTCCGCGCTTGCCTATGCGCATCGACGAGACATGGTCCACCGGGATATCAAGCCGGCCAACGTAATGATCAACAGGGATGGTCAGGTGATCCTGACCGACTTTGGGATCGCAAAGATCCTCAGCGGCCCTCAGTTCACTGCGAGTGGCGCCATGCTTGGCACGCCTGCGTACATGTCGCCGGAACAGGGATTGGGGGAGCCCGGAGATGCGCGAAGCGACATCTATGCGCTGGGCGTAATGTTGTTCCAGATGGTAACGGGCCAGCTTCCCTTCGACGCCGATACACCGCTGGCGATCGTTCTTAAACACGTCAATGATCCATTGCCGATCCCCAGCCAGATCAACCCCAGCCTGCCAGCGGAGATCGAACGCGCCATTCTCAAGGCGATGGCCAAGGATCCGGAACACCGCTTCCAGACGGCTGAGGAATTCATAGAACATCTGGAACGCTCAAAGACGAGTTTGCCTGGGGCGGATACCGTGGTGGCAGCCACCCGGCCGGGGCAGCCGGCAAACGTGCAGGGCGCCACCGTCGTTGCCCCACGCGCTGGGGCCAGGCCGACCGTCGCCCAACCCCGTGCCAGGGCGGGCGGGGCGAAACCATGGCCGTGGTTGGTTGGGCTGGGAGCCATTTCGCTGGTGGCAATCGTTGCAGTCCTGGGCATGTTGGGCGTTTTCGAGTTTGGAACCGGGACCGCTACTCCCACTGCAACTCTGATGGTGGCCGTTGCCCCCACGATAGAAGCTACCACACCCCCACCGACCTCCACGCCCAGCCGTACTGCAGAACCAGAGGCAACGCCGATCGATCCCATTGACGCAGCGTCAACAGCGCTGGCGCGGCAGTTTGCCACCTTGACGGCACAGGCGCCGACCCTGCCGCCGCCCACTGCCACCAGCACACAGACACCAACGCCAACCCCAACCGCGACTCATTCACCCACTCCTCTGCCCACTCCGACGGCAGCCTGCGACTATGCCTACGAGATGGTGGCGTATTATGTATATGACAATCCGGGCAGCTATGACGAGACACGGGGGCGAACCGTTGCTCCCTCTGGCACCCAGTTCCCATTTTCGGTCCAGATTCTGAACCAGAGCACGTGTTCGTGGCCGGAGGACAGCCAGTTGGTGCTGGTGAGCGGAAACGCGCTGGAAGCAGAAACTGCCATCAGCGCCGGGGGCGAGACCGATCCAGGCGCCACGGCCGAGTTTTCCACCAGAATGAGATCGGGGGACGAAGCTGGCCTGATGACCAGCGTCTGGGCAGTGGAGATCGCGACGGGTGCACCCATTGGCGACCCCTTGGAGATCAATGTCCTGGTGTATGAGCCGGCCACCCCTACGCCGTACGTCGCTCCTCAGCCAACAGCCACTCCCTCCCCCGAGGCGGAAGCAGGTCCGATTGAGTTCAATCATTTGTTCGTGACTGCGAGTACGCCGGGGACCAGTGGCGATGTTGGATGACCCTGACTCCATATGGCGGAGTCGGCCAACCCTACACCTTTTTCATTTTCGATGCCGATCAGCCTTCCCGCTACTATGGCGGCAATCAGGATCACCTCATACAATCCCGGCGCTGTTTTCTCTGGATACACGAGATCAAGCTCCAAGATGACGCCGGGAACTCTATAAGCAAGAATATCTCGGTCTCACCCCACGATCTTTTCCCTGGAGGATGTACGGAACCCTGATCTGGGTGCCCAGAGGAATGATGGGGAGATCAACTGCTCCGATCATGGGGGGTTGACCTGGCACACTTTGTGCACTGGATAGTGGTATCGCGCGACTCTAGCGCGGTGCTAGTTGATAGGTGAGGACACTATGAATCTGTTCAACGAGCGTCCACTCGTGGCCGGCCTGGTCATTGGCCTCGTGATTGGCATTCTGGTAGGCTGGCTGGGGCTTGGCTGGGGAATATGGCCGGTCGAGTGGACAGACGCCAGCCCAGCACTGCTACGAGATGATTTCCGGTCCGACTATGTCAAGATGACGGCCGATCAGTATGTCCGCTCCCGGGACGTCAACGAAGCAAAGAACCGAATGATGGATTGGCATGAAGGTGCGCCCGAGTACACTTGCTCCCTGGCAAACGATACGCCGGTGGGAACAGTGGCAAGGATGAACCTGCTGGAACTGGCTCAGGTTCTGCAGCCTGGCATTTCGTGCGACAACATAACGGCGGCTGCTCCCGTCGAGGATCCAGGGCAATCACTCATCGGGAAGCTGGGCATACTCTGCGGGGCCCTCTTGCTGGCACTGGCGTTGGCCGGAGGCACCTTCTACCTCGTGTATCTGCGCGGGGGGCGAAAGGAGCAGACCGGTCAACTTCCCACTGACGAGCCGGCGGCTTCATTAGGCGCTGCTTCGGGGCGCACGATACCGCTGGCGCAATTCCCGACCGAGTACAATATCGGACACGACACCTATGATGATTCCTTTAGCATTGAAACCGCCACTGGAGAATTTCTGGGCGAATGCGGATTGGGAATCTCTGAAACCATCGCGGCAGGCGACCCCAAGAAGGTCACTGCTTTTGAGGTATGGCTGTTTGACAAGAATGACATCCGCACGATCACCAAGGTGATCATGAGCGATCACGCCTACCACGATGATGCGCTCAGGGCAAAGCTGGCTCCCAAAGGAGAGGCGGGGTTGGCCAAACCCGGGGATACTGTGGTGCTGGAGACAGCATCGCTCATTGTCAATGCCCGCATCGTTGAAATGGAGTACGGAACCGGTGAGCTTCCGCCGCAGAGCCATTTTGACCGACTGGTGGTCGAACTCGCCGCCTGGGCCAAAGAGGGCGAGGAGCCGGCCGAAGGCGACCTGAGCGGCTCGGGTGAGAATGAATCCTCGCTCTAACCCAGGCGCCAACTCGATTAATGATGGAGGACCCCGATGCCAAGGCATCGGGGTTTTTTGAACCAGAATTACCGATAGGGGACGTATCAGAAGCGTTTCCGGCGTTCGGCAGGACGGACCATGCAGGAGAGATCACAAAGCACGGCAATCGGAGTGTTGATTCTTGCTGTTCTCGCGGCCATGATGGCCTGGTACTGGCCAAGACAAGAGTCGCGGGGCGAGGCGTCCCCCGCAGCTCCAGAGCGGCCGATCACCACGGAGGCACCGGCGCCGGCCAGCCCTATCGCCACCCTGGAGCCCGCCACCCCTACTCTATTGGTGGGCGCGGCACTGGTCATGTGGGAGCCGCACCTGGTTGAACCGGGGGAGACGATTCAATCGATTGCGAATCAGCACGGCACACCGATCGCCCTGCTGGCAGTTTATCTGACAGTCGATGATCTGACGCCGGGAAACCTGATTGAGGTCCCGGTACCCAACCCGGCCGTGTGTCCTTCCCGCAGAGTCCACGTGGTAGAATCAAGCGAGACATTGTACAGCATCTCTCAACGGTACAACGTGACCATCGAAGCGATTATGGAGACCAATTCGTGGACGGAGAGCTTGATCAGAGCCGGGGACGTGCTTTGCATCCCGTGAGATGCCGCTCGACGACCGGCGTGATGCCTCTCAAGCATGCATCCCAGATGCCCGCCGGGCGTGTTTGTGACCGAATGCGATGATGGACCCATGATTCAATAGGTAGGTTCGCACCGCGAGGTCATCAAAGCGGCCATGAGCGCCAGTGATGAGGATAAATCCTGTCTGCCAATCCCCGCCATCAAGCAGCCCGCGATGACGCAGTCGAACCACCCTGGAGCGAGCGGAACATGGCTCCACAGATGCGATGCCGAAGAGAGCAGCCGTCTGAAACAGTACCGAAACGGGGCGCAGAGCCGATCCATGAAAACCGCTGACTTTTGCTATGACTTGCCGCCCGAATACGTCGCCCAGACCCCGGTAGAGCCGCGCGACAGCGCCAAGCTGA
>DAOUVM010000239.1 GCA_030667645.1 Ardenticatenales bacterium
CCGGCCGCCAACCCCTCCTTGACCAGGGCTGGGAATTGGTCCGGGATTTCCTGGCTGCCCACCAGCACCACGTCCTGGACCACGAGCGTCGGTACACCCCGCCGTTCGGGAGAAACCTGGTACTGCTCGATGGCTGCTTGATAAAGCTGAGATCCGACCGCCTCGGAGGTATCCAATCCCACCACCTGGAGCTGGTCGCCGTACTCTTCCAACATGGGCAGCAACACCTCATTGATCACTGTGTGACAGTGAGGGCAGTTGGGGGAGTGAAAGAGGACAGCCCGCACCACCGGTGCGTCGGCCGATTGGGCAGCGGCTGTGGACGGGACCGTCAAACAGATAGCCATAAACAAGATGGCAAACTGCACAGGTAGGTTTTTCATAACAGAGTACCTTCCACATCTTTTCCAGCCAGCGGCCGGATATAGCTCGGCCGATGCTGGCAACACTGGCCGCTACCCATTAGGAGCCAAGTTCGGCAAACGCACACGCCCGCGGCCGGCATCTCATTCTCTTCAGCCACTCCCCCAATGATACAACAATCGCATTCGTTTTCCAGTCGCCCCAGGCTTTCGCTGCGCAGCGAAAGGAGCGACGCGCCATCTTGGCATCCCGGGAAAGCATCTCCCCTTTTCACATCACAGGGGCACTTTTCTCTCTGGCTGTCAACCGCAACCCGTCCATCTCCAGACCCCAGGAGACACAGGGAGAGCTTGAACGCCGCCTGTGTCTCCTGGCTCTGGAGCGCTGCTTCCGAGCTAGCGTTATAGAGGGTGCTTTGGTTCTACCCGCAGTTCACCCAGCAATGCTCTGATAGTATTGATGAGCGCCTCTGGTTTGATCGGCTTGTCCAGGAACACGTCAACCGGCAGGTATTCCTTGTCGGGTGCAAAACGATAGGGTACCTGTTTCTCGCTGTGAACGGCACTCAGCATGACAATCGGCAACTCCATCAGATGGTGGTCTTCCCTGAGAGCGCGAGCTATCTCAAACCCCTCGTAGGGCTTGTCCATGATGACGTCCAGGATGACAAGGTCTGGCTCGCCGCTCAAGATCCTGTCGATTCCCTCTTGGGCAGTAGTTGCCGTTTCCATCTCAAAGTCGTGGGCTTCCAGGGCCAGTCGGGTGGCCACCAAAAAGTCTTCGTCATCATCTATCATGAGTATCTTGGGCATGGCTATTCTCCTTTGCTGGATTGGATTCCCTAGCTACGGTGCATCATTCCGATGGCAGTTTCTGCCGCATCCACCAGCGGGTAGACGATTGGCGAGGCGGTCAACAAGGGGTGGGTGCCCATCTGGAACATGGCGATCTGATCGGCCGTCATCCGAGATTGCACACAAGCCGAGACCGCGTTGATCATCTCACCGGCGCTGACGTCGCCCATGACCTGTCCTCCCAGGATGACGCCAGAGTTCCGCTCGAATATCAGCTTGACGGTGATTTTCGCTGCACCAGGCAGGGTGCCAGGGTGACGATTGGGGCACTGGACGGTCACCGCGACCACATCATATCCCTGTCCCGAGGCCATGGCCTCGGTCAATCCAGCCGTGGCTAATGCAAGATCGCCCACGCAGGTTGACCACACGCCCACTGTGCCGACATTCTCACGCCGGATGCCAAAAAGGTTGGCGCCGGCAATACGCGCTTCGGCCGAGGCGATGGATGCGAGCTTGAGCGGCGACGCCTTTCCGCCAAAGAACGATATCTTTTCGGCACAGTCTCCGCAAGCATAGATGTTATCGTCTGATGTCTTCATCGTCCGATCCACAGCAACACCGCCTGTTAGACCGATTCGCAATCCCAGCTTTCTGGCCAGATCGACATTCGCCACGGCGCCGATGCCCAGAATCACCGCATCGGCCTTGACCTCAGTACCATCGGATAGAATGACCTTTTCCACCTTGCCGTTTCCGCTTATCTGCTCCACCTTGGTGGAGGTGCGGATGCTGATCCCTCTCGATTTCAGCAACTCTTCCATCTCGATGCAGAACTCTGTATCGTATGCCAGCGAAAGACAGTGATCCATCAACTCGACGACGGTGATGTTTTTGTTGCCCATTTTGTTTATTTCGTCAGCGAACTCGATCCCAATGAATCCGCCGCCGACTACAACGACGTCATCGACTATTTCAAGCCGTTTCCGAAGGTTATCCAGGAATTCAGCATCCTTGACGGCTGCAAAAACGCCATCAAGATCGAAACCTGGTATCGGCGGCATGGCGGGTCTTGAGCCCATTGCCAGAACAAGCCGCTCGTATCGGATTTCGCCTTCCGTCGTGTAGACGGTTCTTGTCTCTCGATCTACTTTTGTAACCTCGGCCAGCAACAGGTCAACACGGTTCTTTTGAAGCCCGGCGTCAGGTATGAGGTTCTTTTGGGAACTACCCAGCGTGCCAAAGATGTAGGGAATGCCGCAGGGTATGAGCACCTGCTTTTCCTTGCGCACCAGAGTAATGGATTTGTCTGCATAGTGGCGCCGCGCTGTGAACGCCGCGGCCAAACCAGCAGCACTGCCACCAATAACCACGATATCAGCTTGTTTCATTTTACGACTCCTGGGAAATGGAAACTCGAACTAGTTGGGATAGAGTATCTCGCGATCGCACTGCTTCTCCCGGCGCTGACCGAGAGTGTCGGCAAGTGCGATGCAAGTAAACCTTGAACAGAATTCAGTTGGGACGACCACCGAATAACCCGGTACCGATGCGAACGAGGTTTGCGCCTTCCTCGATGGCTATCAGGTAGCTATTGCTCATCCCCATCGAAAGCGTGCGCATGGTGACGTTGGGCAGATCCACGACCGACAGGCGCTCAAACGCCGCCCGAGTAGCCTGAAAGAAAGGACGTGCTTCTTCCGGGTCGCCAAAGCGCGGCCCCATCGTCATGAGCCCTTGCACGCGGATATGCTTCAAATCGCTCAGGCGTTGAACCAGATCGTCCACCTCCTCCGGCATCACGCCGGTCTTATTGGCCTCTCGGCCGCTGTTGATCTCCACCAACACCGACATCACCTTGCCCGCGGCCGCACAGTGCCGATCAATGGCTACTGACAGAGGCCACGAATCAACTGTCTCGATCACGTCAAAGAGTTGCACTGCTCTCCTGACCTTGTTCTGTTGCAGATGGCCGATCAGGTGCCAGGTCGCCTTGCGGCCCAGAAACTGGATCATCTTTTGCGCTTCCTGGACATAATTGTGCCCGATGTGGGCAATGCCAGCCTGGAGGGCGGCCTCGACCTCGGCCGGGTTGCGTCCCTTGGCGGCCGCCACCAGGGTCACTCCCGGGGGGAGGGCCTCCAGAATCCGTTCCACCGATTCGGCTATCTCCATCATTCGCTGGTCCATTCGTCTGCCTGTGTCTTGCTCCTTACGCCGGCTTGAGGTCCAGCACCGGTGTGCCATTAATCGCATCCAGACCCCGCACCCATATTACGTTTCCCTCTACGGCGAGCAAGTCCACAGCCGTTACTCCAATGGGATTTGGGCGGCGCGGACTGCGCAGGGAAAAAACACCGCGTTGGGCCCGTGACCTATCACCTTGGGGATGCTGAAGCAGGCTAGAGCCCTGAGAGCGGTGAAAGTGGAAAATGACCATGACCTTCTGGCCCGGCTCTACCCCCTTTAGACCTTCCATCAGAGCCGGATCGAGGATGATCCGAGATTCTGTGGACCGCATTTCCTCGCGCGCAGTCGCCTCATCAATGTCGTTTTCCACGTGACCAATGGCGCTGAACTCGATCAGGGCCTGGCCGGACTTGAGCTTTTTCATCTGCTGTTTCCACCGTAGCTACGAGTCCACATCTGCACCTGGCCCTCCTCCTGCAACCATGTCGACGCCAATCGGCATCAACTGGCTCTTCAGTGGGAATGATTGTGATGATGCGGCCGGTCCAGTGCGCCGCCTAGCTTTTCCAAAGCGGCTGCCAGCGATTCATTGACGTTGGCCATTGCGTCAGCGGCCGCCAGAATCTCCGGCCCGGCGCCGCCCGCTGTTCCTGCCCGACGCCGAAACTCGTTGGCATGTTCCTCGTTGTGCTCAATCCAGTGGGGAATGAGAACCCGCAGCTTTTCCTGCTCATTCACTTTGCAGCTCCTGGTCCGATGACTCTAGCATGACACGGTGTTTGATAAAGTCAACTTTGCGAATGATGGAAGGTACAGTGCGGGGTTCTTCAAATAGAGCGGAGAGTCGCACCCCGTCAGGCAGAGGCTCCACCCGTAGCACATCACGCATGATTTCCTTGCCATTCAAGTAAACAGTAGCCTGGCACATTTGCACTCCTTTAGGTCAATTCAGTATCTCAGTCAAGAAAGATGCTTGTACATAGTTCACCACCTTGATGGCCTGGCCTTTGCCCCCCTTGCTGCTCGCTACCGTGATGATCATCTCTGCATCCAAGCCATCAATGTGGACGCTGGCGACAGTCGTCGCACCTCTCAGGCGCAAGCAGAAACCGCCCAGGTCAGCGTGACCGGCACTTTCGCCGGGTCAACTCTAGACGCTCGTTGTCGCACCTAGGCGGCGCGAGTCATCTGTGCGCCGCACTTTGGGCACTTTTTCTGGTAACAAGGCACTCCCACCGTGTGGGGCTCCCGGCGCCCACAATCGGGGCAAACGCAGTCACCGCCCGGGCCGGCAGCCTTTTCGCCGCCCATCCGGCCCGGTCCGCGACCGCCGCCACGGCCGCTTCCGCTTCCACCACGTCGACCCATCTCACTCATCTCCTCTCATTATTCGTCATCCGCGCCAGCACCGGCTCCCTTCAGAGCAGGGGGGGGTAGCGCATCGCTCTTCTTGACCGCAGCATGTGTGTCCTGGTTTCCG
>DAOUVM010000100.1 GCA_030667645.1 Ardenticatenales bacterium
ATTGGTGGGGATTATTTCGCCTCGTTTGAAGCGTTACAACGGATAAAGACAATTAAGGACATTCTAGCTAGTCTAATGGAAACCGCTCGGGCCGCCCCAGATAGCTTATGGGTATTAAGAGATCATGGACTTGGCCGAAAACTCTCCCCACATGCGTACGAGGATAGGGGGACCCATCATGTTTGGAACCGGCTTCGTGCTCTCTGTGGCGACGCAAAAATCGAATACAAGGGGACCCCGGGCTCAATCTTTGGACACCTGAAGGATGGAAGGATTAGTCTGCACGAGTACGAAAGGTTTCTGCGAATTTACGGAAGCCGGTATGATTCACCGGAACGTCTTCATGAGAAGATTCAACTTGCCATGCAGCGTTCTGAGAACGAGCCTGTCAAGCTTGATTTTTACGAGCAAAGCGAAATATGGATATTCAAAGGTTGCAGATTTTGGTGCGAGGGTTCATATTCTGACGATCAGTTTCGGCTTCTGATTCTTGAGGAATTCGACAAAGAGAGGCGGTATTTCGAGAAGCTGCGCCGCAAGTTTGACACCCTGGACGGTCAGGAATCAGTGCACCCGCGCCCGCGTATACCTCAGAAAGTCAGGATAGAAGTGTGGCGGCGCGATGGCGGCAAATGTGCGCGGTGCGGTAGCCGGGAAAAACTGGAATACGATCACATTGTCCCGATCTCCAAGGGCGGCAGCAATACGACGAGAAACATCGAGCTTCTCTGTGAGACATGTAATAGGAGCAAAGGCAGCAAGATTGAGTAGAGACTCTCAGCGGCGCAAGCGGCCGGGGGATGGGCTGACCGGCGCTATAACGTGGTCACCTGGCCGGAAGGATGGCTGGGGACCCTGGCGGCCGGCGGGGATGTGAGCAGACAGAGTGGAATGGAGTTGTAGGCGGCCGGCAACGGGCGCCATCTAGGACACGGCCGGCCGTGTGAGTGAATGGAATACAGGAGGTACACCATGTCAGATGAAAATAGCGAAATCCATGAATACCTGGATCTAAGCAGGAACATGCGATTCTACGCCAATATTCGTTTTGCACAACTTACCCTATTTGCTGCCGTCACTGCTGCACTTCTAACTGCGGCTTACGGTCAAGACCTCTCACCGGCGCCGAGGATGCTTTGTTTTATCAAGGTGGGTGGAATTCTTGTATCCGTTATCTTTTTCATCATGGAAAGGCGCGGTACGAGTTATTACCACTGTTTCAAGCAGCGGGCTATTGAATTGGAGAAGCTCCTGGGATATTGTCAGCATACGAACACGCCCAAACAGGGGGTATTCACTGCTACACACGCTGCAACAGTATTCGTTGTGGCGGTCGGGCTTTTCTGGCTGGTGGTCCTGCTCTTTCCGTCGCCGGTCCCACCAACATAGCACGCTAACAGTCACCAGGGGGGACAGGGCATGTACAAAGTCCTCACAGAGAGCGCTTTATCATCACGAAAATCACAAATCTAGCGAATCTCACGAATGACCACTTGTTGATTTATTCGTGTGATTTGGGGTATTCGCGCCGTTCGTGATTCTCTTTGGGCGACTATGCGCACGCCCTGCCAGGGGGGAATTGATACTTGACAACTGCTGAAATACCCCCATAATAAGGTCGTATAAGTACCAGTATGCGACATGATACGGAATGGGGCAATGGCAACAGAACTGAGCACACGCAACGAACCGGACGCGATTATTCTACCGACCGGCCTGGGCAAGGACGCCAAGGACGCCAAGCACCGGTTGTCAAGGTTTGCGGCCTGGGTCGCTGACGGCGGCCGCGGCTGGCATGAGCCGGACTTGGCGGCCTACCGTGACGATATGCTGGCGGCGGGCCTGGCTCCCTCCAGTGTGTCCGCCCACTTGTCAACGATCCGGGAGCGCTACCGGGCAATCATGCGCGATCGTGACCGATTCTATGCCATCGCTGCGGAGCGGACTCGGGAGCCGTTGGAACAAAAGGCGGCGGTGGATGAGATGATCGTGCGGATCGGAAACGCGATCGATCCCAAGGCGGCACCGGTCAAGGTGGTGCAAAGCCAGGATGTGACCGACTCTGCCCACCTGCGGTTGACCGTGCGCCAGGCTGAGGCGCTCATGGTTGCGCCGGGAGTTGACACCTTGCTAGGGCTGCGGGACACGGCGGCGCTGGCGCTCATGTTGTGCACCGGGATTCGGGAGGCTGAGTTGGTGGCGCTGGACGTGATCGACTTGCGGCAACGGCTGGGCGGCGAGTTGGCGTTACACGTTCGGGAGGGCAAAGGGTGCAAGCAAAGGTTGATCCCATACGGCGGCCTGGAGTGGGTGCTGGCGCTCGTTGACAAGTGGCTGGCGGCAGCGGGGATAACCTCGGGGCCGGTGCTGCGGGGATTCTACCGAGGGGGGCAAAGGCTGCGGGACGGTCGGCTGGACGTGCGCCAGGTGCAACGAATTGCCGGCAGGTATCCGGTCATGGTTGACGGCGACCTGGTGTCGGCGCGGCCGCACGATCTCCGGAGAACCTACGCGCGGCGACTATATGAGGCAGGCGGTGATCTGGTGGGTATCCAACAGAACCTGGGCCATGCTCAGCAGAGTACAACCCTGGGATACATCGGCACCCTTGACGTTGAACGTCGGAAGCCGCCGGCGGTATACTCGTTTGACCTGACAGCACTGAACGGGATCCCGGTCAAGGTGGGGTTGGGTCTGGCGGGCGGTGAGTGACACCCTGCCCCGAAACCGGAGAATTTGGCGGACTTTGCCACATTTGACCGCTTAGAGGTGCTTAGAGAGCATCAGGAAGGAACAAGAAACATCGATGGACCACAAAATGCCAACCCTCAAGGACTGGATCGAGGTCACCGAACAGAATATAGCATCGCGGCGGGGCTCGTGCACCGAGGAGCAGTTGGTGGTGTGGCAGGGATGGCTTGACACCGTCAAAGAGTGGCAGGCCAATCCTGAGAGTGTAACGGCATATCAGTTTCTAGCACACCTTGGGAACCATCGGATGAAACTCGTCTGGGTCCGGGATTTTTGGCGTGCAGGTGACAAAGGAGAGAGCCCCCTGTCAGAAAGCGAGAAGTGGAAAGCTCTTGGAGGCCGTGTACACGCATATCTAGACAAGACCCGAAACGCCAAAGGATGATGCCGTGCAACCAAAAGCAACGGCCCACCTCGGCGTCTGCACCCAATGCGCCGGCGAAGGCGAAGTTGTCACGATCGAGGCGGATCCCTCCCCCTGAGCCTCTGCCCTTCCTGCCTGGCGGCCGTCCTGGCCACCGGGTCCGGGATCCGGTCCGCGATCGTCAAACGGTGGCACCGGGTGAACCAGAAGGCGGCCGCCCAGCGATCCGGCCGACGCGCGGAGCTGGAGCGCAAAGCACGGGAAGACCTGGAGCGGATGGCGACCAGGGGTGACGGGAACGGCCGGGGAACATGAGTGCACCATGACTGAATCAACCGTCAACGGCCGGTGCGTCTTGTACGCGCGGGTTTCCTCAGACGACCGCGGCAAGCCCTGGTCGTCACTGGCCGGCCAACTCGATATGTGCCGGGAGTTCGCGGCGGAGAAGGGCTGGAAGGTCGTCGCGGAGTTCTCGGAGGATGAGCGGGGCGTCTCGGGCGCCGAGTGGCTGCCCGAACAGATCGAGCGCATCCTGGGCCTGGCCGAGATGGGCGCGTTTGACGTGCTAGTAGTGCGCCAGATGGACCGCCTCGCCCGCAGTCTCGCCAAGCAGCTTTACATCGAGCGGGAACTGGAGCGGGCCGGCGTGACGGTCGCCTACGTCCTGGAGGAGTTCGCGGAGACGCCCGAGGGGGTCCTGCAGAAGCTGGTCAAGGGTGCGGTCGCCGAGTACGAGCGCCTGGAGATTGCCCGGCGCATGGCCCGCGGTCGGAGGCAGAAGGTGGCGGCCGGACTGGTGATGATGCACGGCAAGATTCCGCTAGGGTATCGGGAATCGGAAGGGGTGCTCACGATCGACGACGAGGAGGCCGCGGTCGTCAGGTAGGTTTTTGACTGGTATGCACACGACGGGCGCGGGCTGCTGCAAATCGCACGGATGCTGACCGAGGCCGGCGTGGAAACCTGGTCTAAACGGCGCGGCGTTGGTACCCGAACCGTTTGGAACGTCAGCACGATTGCACGTATCATCGGCAATCAGACATACGTTGGGCGATGGACGTATGGTGGCGGCGGGGTCGTGGACGTGCCGGCCATCATCACGCCAGAGCAATTCGAGCTAGTGGCCGCGGTTCGCAGGCGCAACAGCGATATGTCTCCGCGGCGGACGAAGCGCGAGTACCTGGTGCGCCGCATTGCCAGGTGCGACGCTTGCGGCTCGAAATGCAGGGCGAGCTCGCGGATGAGTAAGGCTGGAAGCGTATGCTTGTACTACCGATGTTCCGCGGCCAGCAGCCGACACCGGAGCGTCGTGTCCTGCAAGGCGCCCGCGTTCCGGGCGGACACGGCGGATCCGGCGGCTTGGGCGTGGGTGGCGCGATTCTTGTCTGAGCCCGAGGTGCTGGCTGCGATGGTCGAGGCGGCCCAGGATCAGCCGCAGCGGGAGCGGCTGGGGAAGGAACTAGAGCACCTGGAGGCCGTGATTGCCCGGAAGGCCGACAGGCGCGGCCGGCTGGTGGATTTGTACCTGGATCAGCGATGGTCAAAAGCGGAACTTGATCAGCGGCGCGAGCGGCTGGACGCTGAGTTGCTGGAACGCGAGACGGAGAAGGTTGCCCTCCTGCAACAATTGGAGCAGTCTGCCTCCGATGAGTGGGACCAACTGGCGGGACTGCGGTCGGAACTGGTGGATGGGTTGCGGGCGGCGGAGGGTAGCTTTGAGAAGCGGCGGGAATTGGTTCTCGCTCTGGGCCTGGAGGTCGGGCTGTGGTGGGAGGATGGGGCGATGCTGGCAGAGATGCGGCTGCCGGGCGGGCTGAGGGAGCAGGTGGTTATGGCGTAGGGGCCACGCACTGGCCTTTGGTTCCAGCAGTTCACGAATGGGAGAATGAGCACACGGCCTCGGATTCTCCGGCTGCGCCGGCACACTGGTCCCGTCTGATCCCTGTGGCCTCATTGTGTTTGCCATCCCCCTGTCAGAATACCACGATGCGCGTCCCCACTTCCCGGTTGCTGCGCACATAGTCATCCTCATACGGAGCGACGGGGTCGGTCCACCGGTAGATCCACTTGGCGGCTTGCGGGCTTATGTTGACGCACCCATGGCTGCGCTCAATGCCATAGTCGTTATGCCAATAGGTTCCGTGTATGGCGATCCCCGAGTAGGTGAAAAAAATATTCCACGGGACGCCAGGGAGATCAAAATAGTCGTCCTCCCCCTCGGTGCCACCTTTCATATGGCGCGAGGGTTGTTTGAGCAGCACCACGTGCTCGCCCACGGGGGTGAAAAAGCTCTCCACACTGCCATCCTCGAACTCAAAGGCGGCCCCGCTGGCGCAGCGAGTGGTAAAGGCAGGCTCATCGCCCTGAAAACACGTGACCATCTGATGCGCCAGATCGATCTCTACCCGTTTCTGTTCCAGCGGAACCTGGGGGTGGATCGGCCGGAATTCCCACTCGGATATCCGGCGGAGGTGTTGGGCTCGGACCCAATGTGTCGTGGGCGGCGGAAGCTCGTCGTAGATCTGATACCAGCTCCCTCCGGCCGGGTCATCCACCATGCTGATCACGCGGTGCACCGAATCATAGTATAGTCGGTAGCTCTCCGGCGCGTACTGATGGGGGGCACTGCGCGCGCTGGCGTACGGCCGGCACAATTGCGCCCAGAATCCCCATTCCGGGATCTCTCGCTCGGTTGGTTGGGGACCATAGTAGGTCATCGGCTGCACCCACGCAGAGTGGACATAGCCGCCCGGGATCAGGTACCAGATGTTGTTGTGGCTGAGCGGCCGATCTCCCATCACTGTAGCGAGGATTGTAAAGGATGCTTCTGATGGAATCCAGCGGAGCACCGGAGCGTTAAAGGTCGGTGCGGTGCGGAGAGGCACCCCGAACTGCGGCCGGCCCAGTTGCCAGGACGCCTCTGTGTCCAGTTCGCCGGGCCCGCTGGTGGCCGCGAAAAGACGGTCGGGCGGCAGGCCTGCTATGGCCAGGGCGGCAGCCGCAAATCTCAAGAACGCGCGTCGCGTGATGCCTGGGTTCATGTGGTTCGCTGGATTCCGTCTCTTGCCCTTGCCGGTGGGATTCGTCCCTGGGGGTCGCCGGTCGTCTCTCACCCGCCCTCTGTCAGGCGTATCGATCCCAGTCGGTGATTCCCAGTTCCTCGTCGTAGATGAATTTGGCTCGAAAGACGGGGCCGTCGCCCATGATATGGGGGAAAAAGATGGCGTCAGACCCAGGGATGGGCAACTCGGTCACCTCCTGGATGGGGGTCCAGGCGAGTTTTCCCTCCGGGCAGTTGGTGAGGTCCCCACTGAACTGGCGGGTGAGGAAGATAAAGATCAGCCACTGGTAATCGGCGCGGGGAGAGATCTCGGTAATCAGGCCGCGGAACTCTAGTGCTCGCGCGCGCAGCCCGGTCTCTTCCCAGAGCTCGCGCACGGCGCACTCTTCTGGTGATTCATCGAATCTCATCTTGCCGCCCGGCGCCACCCATAGCCCCTTGTTCGGCTCCTTGCTGCGATGCAGCAACAATACCTGACTGTCGTCCAGCGCGTAGCACAGAGTTGCCAGGATGCGGCGGTGGGTGGTCTGTTTCATGATGTGGGGAATCAGGGAACAGGGGGCAAGGCGAATGGGATCTGGATCTCAGCCGGATTGACGCCGCCAACCAGTATGACTACCAGGGCGAGCAGGATGATCAGCAGCAGGTAGAGTATCGAGCCGAGCAGCAGCACTCCGGCCCCGCCCAGCCAGGAGAAACGGTGCGCCACCGAGATGGCCTGCCCACAGATCGCGAGGGAATAGACCCCCGCCAGCAGGCCCAGGAGCGCCAGGATACCTGTCCCCACCGTTCCTGACAGCAAGGCGGCTCGTTCCGGGGCAAACTCGATCAGCGCTACGTATATCGCCCCGCCAATGATCAGAATGCCCGAGTTCAGCAGGCCGGTGGCTGAATAGGCTACCGAGAACAACTGGGCGTGGACGGCAAAGCTCGCTTTGCCCCCCATCAGCCAGGCAATGACGTAGAGAACGGCTGCCAGGAGATAATAGTGGATCACCAGTCCGATGGCGGCCGGAATGCCGCCCACAAAGAGAAGGGTAGGGGCGGCCGCCATCGAAGTGAGCAGGGAGAGCACATCGTCCATTTGGGAAGCTGCCACCAGCATTCCGGTCAGCACCACTATGAGGAAGGGAACGAGTATGCCGCCAATCACAATGCCGACAACGGTGCGCCTGGTTGAGGTGCTGGCAATCTCGAATTCATAAGCGCCCCGCTTGTTCATGGCGATGGCCGCTATCCACGCCGCGCCGAGGGACAAGAGCCCCTGCGATCGGCCGTCATCGTACTCGGGGACGAACTGAACCGCCTCCATCTCGGTTGGGATGGCCTCTACTGCGGCCGCGTCGATGCCTCCATCAACTGATTTCCCGCAGAGTTGGCACGGTCCGCGCTGGCTGGGATTGACCGTGCCGCAGTGGATGCAGACACGCGTGCTTGCCTGCCGCTCAACCGGCGATGGCTCTTTGTCGTCAAAAATGGACTGACCGGGCTCTGGTTCTGCCGGCGATAGCGGGTCCGGTTCCTCATCGAGGAGCACACTCTCCGCCTCGTATTCCCCCTCGTATTCCGTCTCGTGCGCCGCGCGCCAGGATCGCAGCTTTGTCAATCCTTCCACTGCCGTCGCGTTCTCGGGGTCAATGGTCAGCACGTTCTCCAGGCAGAGGATCTGATCGTCGATGTCAACCATCACGCCGCTGAGCCACAGCCAGGCGGTTTTGTTGCGGTCCTCCAACCCTAGAACCTGCGTCAGCAGCTCGCGCGCCTCGGCTCGTGCGCCGCGCCTGGCCGCTTCGATTCCTTGCCGTAACAGGGTTGAGACGTCGGAAGTGGTCACGGATCTCCCTGGTAAAATGGCGTCGCCGGATTCCTGCTGGGTACTGCCGTCTGCCCAACA
>DAOUVM010000059.1 GCA_030667645.1 Ardenticatenales bacterium
AGTTCACCGCTGCCTCGGATGGCGACCGGCCGATAGTCGTCAGCTATGCGAGCAGTCCCCCGGCCGAGGTCTTTTTTGCCAAAGAGGAACTGACCGAGGCGCCCACTGCCGCTGTCGTGACGGCCGGCACCTGCTTCCGGCAGATCGAGTTCGTCGGCATCCTGGCCGGCACGGGGCAGAGGGAAGCGGCCGAAAAGCTGGTGGATTTCATGCTGGGAGCGCGCTTCCAGGGCGACATTCCACTGCAGATGTTCATGTTCCCCGTCAACCCGGCCGCCGAACTGCCCGAGGTGTTTGCTCGCCATGCAGAGATTCCGGATCGCCCTGCCACGGTCGATCCGGCGGCCATTGAGTCCAACCGGGAGGAGTGGATTGAGGCCTGGACCGACGTAATGCTCAGGTAATGGAACGATCCACCACAACCTGCGCTCCCTGACACGGCTCACCAGCCAGATCCAGATGTCATGACTCTTCGCCCGCGCCATTTGCTCCACCTCCTTCCCATTGCGTTTCTGGTCGTCTTCTTTTTTTATCCACTGCTGGCCATCCTCAGGGTAAGCTTGCTGCCCGATGGAAAACTGGCGCTTGATGCGCTGCGCGAACTGGCCATCCGGCCGTACTACCTGCAGACGCTCTGGTTCACCACCTGGCAGGCTGCACTTTCCACGCTTCTCACCCTGCTGGTCGCTCTGCCGGGAGCCTACGTCTTTGGGCGCTATCGCTTTCGGGGCAGGGAACTGCTCAAGGCGCTCACAACGATCCCCTTTGTCATGCCCACCGTGGTCGTCGCTGCTTCGTTTCGCGCCTTGATCGGGCCTTCCAGCCGGTTGAACGCTCTGTTGCAGGGACTCTTGGGGACAGATACGCCCCCTATCCAATTGGAGCGCACACTCTGGCTCATTCTGGCGGCCCACGTCTTTTACAACTATACCATTGTCATCCGTATCGTGGGTGGTTTTTGGGCCAATCTGAGCCGATACACCGAGGAGGCGGCCGCGGTGCTTGGCGCCAACCGTCGTCGGGTCTTGCTCCACATAACCATGCCGGCGCTCGCCCCTGCTCTGCTGGCAGCCGCGCTGCTCATTTTTCTATTCACCTTCACCAGCTTTGGCGTCATCCTCATCCTGGGCGGACCTGGCTTTTCCACGTTGGAGACCGAGATCTACCGCCAGGCGGTCGTCTTTCTCAAGCTCCCCGTGGCCGCTGCCCTGTCCATCCTGCAGATCATCTTCACCTACGCCATCATGCTGGCCTACACCCGCCTTCAACGGCGGATCTCCACTCCGCTCCGCTTCCAGTCGCAGCGCCAGACCCTGCGTCCACCTCGCACGTCGCGGGAGCGCCTGTTGGTCGCCATCAACGTCATCATCATGCTCCTGCTGCTGCTCACTCCGCTGCTGGCCCTGGTCGAGCGCTCGTTCACCGATGCGGACGGGCATTTCACGTTGAGCTACTATCAAGAGTTGCCCATCAACCGGCGCGGTTCGGTGCTCCATGTCCCACCCCTGCAGGCGGTGGGAAATTCGGTTCGCTTTGCGCTGGTGACCGTGGCATTGGCGACGATCCTGGGTGTGGTAGCCGCCTGGCAACTCGCTGGTACCGGTGCCAGCCGTGACAAACGACCGCATCGCTCCCGGCTCTTGGGATGGCTCGATTCGCTGCTGATGCTGCCCCTCGGCATCTCGGCCGTCACCCTGGGCTTTGGATACATCATCGCCCTCGGTCCGTTGCGAACATCTCCGTGGCTGATTCCACTGGCCCACACTCTCATCGCTTTCCCCTTTGTCGTCCGCAGCGTACTGCCCGTGTTGCGCGGCATCCACCCCAACCTGCGGGAGGCGGCGGCCGTCCTGGGCGCCTCGCCCGATCGGGTCTGGAAGGAAATCGACCTGCCGATCGTCGGCCGGGCTCTGATGGTGGGAGCCGTGTTCGCTTTTACCGTCTCAATGGGCGAGTTTGGCGCCACCCTGTTCATTGCCCGGCCGGGCGGCGCCACGACCACCATCCCCATCGCCATCAACCGCTTCCTGGGACAGCCTGGCGCACTCAACTTTGGACAGGCTGTTGCCCTCAGCTCCATCCTGATGGTCGTGTGCGCCATCGGTTTCCTGGCTATCGAGCGCTTCCGGTATGGGGAGATCGGCGAGTTCTGATTGATGATGAGCCCCGAGCCCCTGTTAAGAGTCACCCATCTCTACAAGAGCTTTGGCTCGACCGTTGCGCTGGAGGATGTGAGCCTGGACGTAGATCAGGGCGAAATCGTCTGCGTGCTGGGGCCCAGCGGCTGCGGAAAAACCACCTTTCTGCGATTGATTGCCGGACTCGAAACGGCCGATCGCGGCGACATCTCTTTTGCCGGCCGGGACACCAGTGGCATTCCGGTCCACGAGCGCGGTTTCGGCTTTATGTTTCAGGAGCATGCACTCTTTCCGCACCAGAACGTGGCTCAGAATATCGCCTTTGGACTCAAGATGGCCAAACTGGCTCGTCAAACCGTTCACAGTCGCGTCGCCAAAGTGCTGGAATTGGTCGGCCTGACTGGCATGAGCGAAAGGTCAGTGAATTCCCTCTCCGGCGGAGAGCAGCAGCGAGTCGCTCTCGCCCGCAGCCTGGCTCCCGGTCCCCGCCTGTTGTTGCTAGACGAACCTCTAGGTTCGCTGGACCGCGCACTGCGCCAGCGGCTGATGAGTGAACTGCGCATCATCTTGAAAGAGCTAGACGTCACCGCCATCACCGTCACCCACGATCAACAGGAGGCCTTTGCCCTGGCAGACAAGATCGTCGTGATGGATGCCGGCCGGGCGTTGCAGACAGCCACGCCGGAAACAGTGTACCGCCGGCCCAATTCCCCAGCCGTGGCCCGCTTCCTGGGTCTCGTCAACCTGCTGCCGGGAACGATCACCCAGGCGATTCCACTTGTCGTGCGAACGGAGGTTGGCCGGTTTCCAATTCACGGTACCTGCCGCGCTTCATCTCCCGTCACTCTGCTGATCCGCCCCGAAGCAGCCTCCATTGGCCCCAACCCTAGCAGCATCCAGCTTGAGGGTACGCTGACCAGTCGCTCCTTCCGCGGCGGGCACTATCAGATTGAGGTGGCTTGCCCGGCCGGGCCCTCTCTCACCTTTGCACTGCGCGCTGCTCCCTCTGAACTGCCTGCTATCGGCCAATCCATCCTGTTGCACCTTGACCCCGGCGCCATCGGCCTGCTGCCAACAGAAACAGTCCGGTGACCCGTCTGCCCGGCCCCTCAATCACCGTTCACAAGCTTGACGCCCTCGGCCGGACCGTTGTCAGCTATTCCGGCCGGGTTCTGGCGCGCGCCGGTTCCCGAGTCATCCTGGAGGCCTTTTTCGATCGAGGGCCGGTAGCCGTAGGGCCCGTCACCTTCAATCCGGGCGACCGGTTCGTCGAGCACTATTACGCCGACCGCTGGTACAATCTATTTGAGGTCTATGATGCGAGCGACGGCCGCTTCAAGTGCTGGTACTGCAACATCACCCGCCCGGCCCGGATTACCGGCGGAAGCGTCGCCGCTGATGACCTGGCCTTGGACCTTCTGATCGAGCCCGAGGGTCAGGGCATCCTTCTGGATCGGGATGAGTTCGATGCCCTGGCGCTGGAACAGAACGAGCGCGCGTCGGCCCTCGCTGCGCTGCTCGAGTTGCAGAACCTGGCCCGGGCCGGTAAACTGCCTCGTTGGATCAGCAATGTGCACCGGCGCACCCTGGAGGAAAGGGACCCATGATAGAGATCGATATTCCCGCTGCAGACACCTTGCGCCTTGAGCACCTGGTATTGGACGTGAACGGTACCTTGGCCCTGGATGGCAACCTGCTCCCACAGGTTGCCGGACGGTTGGCTGCGCTGCAGGAGCGGATGCAAATCCATCTACTCACGGCCGACACTCACGGCCGGCAGAGGGATATCGATCGCCGCCTGGGTCTCACCGCCATCATCCTGCCACCGGCTTCCCCGGGCTCTGGAGCCACTCAACTGATGGCCAAGGCCCAATTCGTGGAAGAGCTGGGCGCGCAGAACGTCGCCGTCATCGGAAACGGCAGCAACGACGCCGGCATGATCCGGGCAGCCGCCCTGGGAATTGCTGTGCTCGGACCGGAAGGGCTGGCAAACCAGGCACTATCCGCCGCCGATCTTCTCTGCGCCAACATCAATGATGCGCTGGACCTACTCCTGCACCCTGACCGGCTCCGTGCTACCCTGCGAACCTAGTGAAATCCGCCATCTCTCTCCCCGTCCACAATGGGTCCCGTTTATCACTTTCTCCATTTGCTCTTTCTTTGAACCAGTGATACACTGAGCGTTGGTGGGCAGGCGAACAAGGATGAAATCGTTCAGTTCTTCTAGGTGTTGGCGCATCGTTGGCCTTGCCATTGGGGTTACCCTCTGGCTGGCTCTGTCGGCTGCGGCCGCTAACGCAGACACTGGAGAGCCGGGATCGCCCATTAGCGCGCAGTGGGCTGTCCAACCACCGGCCGTCTTCCCTGGCGAGCCTCTTACCTACACCCTCACGCTGCAGAACTCGGGAGAGGCGGACCACTGGGTCACCATCAGCGCCAATCTGCCGCCGGGCTTGGAGTTGGCTCTGCCCGCGCTGCCTGTCGGCTCCTCTTACGGTTTGCGGTCCGGAGACCTGCATTGGGCGGGTGATGTCGCGGCACACAGCACCTACACACTCGAGTTCACCGGCCTTGCTCCGCTCGAACCGCGCTCGGATGGCCGGTTGGCCGCCTATGTTGCATTGGACGATGGATTCCAGCTTGTTCACCTGTCGGCGACGGGATGGGCGGGGACGCTTCCCACGGCCGCCTTTACCTACACGGTCGCGCTTGAACCCGCCCCGACGATCCAATTCACTGACTTGAGCCAGGGGGTTGGTCCGCTAAGCACCTGGTGGGAATTCGGTGATGGAGCCACCTCGGTTGAACAGAACCCCATCCACACCTACCCGGCCGGCGGTCAATACACCGTCCGCCTCACCACCGCCAGCCCCGGGGGGGCCGACTCTGCTGCCCAAACCCTCGTCGTCGCCTCTCCTGCGGCCGAACCAGCATCCCGCCACGACATCCTGGTCAGCGATGACACCCCGGCCGTGGGGCAACCGGTTTATCTCAGATCATCAGAGACTGTCTCTGTCACCCTGTTCTGGGACTTTGGGAACGGGGTCACGGCCGATGAGGCGAACCCGATGCATGTCTACCAGCAGCCGGGTCTCTATACCGTCACGCGCATGCTGGGCGAGGGAGCGGCCTCCTTTCAGTCATCAACCCTCCTGGCGGTTGACTATCCGCCACTCGCGTCGATCCAGACCGACCAACCTCAAGTCTCTGTTGGTGAACTCGTCGCGTTCACCGCTCTGACATCCGCTCCCGAGGTGATGAGCTACTATTGGGATTTCGGCGATGGCAACAGCGGCAACCACGGTCTTGTGGCCCACAGCTACGGGGCTGCCGGCAGCTATTCGGTGACATTGGCGGTCAGCAACGCCTACGGCGTAGCCCTGGACACGCTCGCAATCCGCGTTTCACCCAACCAACTATACTTGCCGCTGGTGACGAATGGCGCCCAGTGGTCCGAATCGCCGCCAGCATTAGAGCCAGTTGAGGAGATCACAACTACGGTAATAGCCCCCGAACCAGAGCCGGACATCGCCCTCCCGGCCGATCCCCTGGCCCAGGAAATACTTCAGGCGATCAATGCGGAACGCCAGGCAGCCGGCTTGCCGCTGTTGGCCTGGTCAGATCAACTCGTCCGTTCCGCTCAGCATCACAGCGATGATATGGCAACTCAATGGTTCTCCGGGCACCTCGGCTCTAACGGCAGCCACCCGATAGACCGTCTTCGCCAGGCCAGCTATACTGGTGACTATGCCGGAGAGTGTACTGCCTGGGGGTTTGACGATTTCTCCAGCGCGATTGCCTGGTGGATGACCAGCCCCCCCCACCGCGTGATTGTTCTATCCACGGTAGCCACCGAGATAGGTGGCGCCCATAGCTACAACCCTGATACTCCCAGTGTCCATTACTGGACGATCGATTTCGGCAGCAGCCGCCCCCCCGTGAGCCCTACCACCGAATAGATCTCCGCGGCGATGGCTGACCTCTTGTCGGGGCATTGCGGGCCCGGGAGGTCCCGGGCTTTTGCTGATGAGCTTCGTTCCAGCCTCCCGGTCAGTCAAACTCTTCCGCCTCTTTTCGCCCGTGTCGCAGATGTTCAGCCGTCCTGCCTGGCCAGGCGGGCAAGATCGGGCCCAGTAGAATCGCAGCGCGGTACGGTGGGTGGCCTCTATGGCAATAGGCCGCCATCTGAACCGCCCGTTGCAGGATCAACCAAAGTAGCTATAATCCGCCGCTGGAAACAAGCTTGACCGTCACAGGAGCACGCATGCCATCCACCGAGGCGCTAGCACCACCCAACACGCCGGCCGCCGGCAAGGTATCGCGGACTGTTCTGGATAATGGTCTCACCGTCTTGACCAAAGAGATACACCACGCCCCGGTGGCGACCTTTTGGGTGTTCTACCGCGTTGGCAGTCGCAATGAAGGGCCAGGCATTACCGGGATTTCTCACTGGACCGAACACATGATGTTCAAAGGGACGCCAACGTTCCCCAACAGAGTACTCGACCGGGCGATCTCACGCGTCGGCGGACAGTGGAATGCGTTCACATCGTCTGATTTTACCGCCTACTATGAAACCTTGCCGGCCGGGGAGATCGATCTGGGTCTTCAGATCGAATGTGACCGGATGGTGAACTCGCTCTTTGACCCTGATGAGGTCTCCTCAGAACGCACGGTAATCATCTCCGAGCGGCAGGGGGCCGAGAACAACCCGATGTTCTTATTGTCAGAAGAGGTACACGCGGCCGCCTTTCGGATTCACCCGTACCGACACACCGTCATAGGCGACATGGTTGACCTGGAAAGGATTAGCCGCGACGACCTGCATGCGCACTATCGGCGATACTACAATCCCAACAACGCCATTGCCGTCGCCGTAGGGGACTTTGACAGCGACGCGATGTTGGCACGGATCGTCGAACTCTTTGCCCCGCTAAAGCCGGGCCCTGATCCACGGCCGGTCCACCGGGTGGAGCCTGAGCAGAGAGGAGAGCGACAGGTGACGGTCGAGGGTGATGGGGAAACATCCTACCTGGCGCTTGCGTATCATGCCCCCAATGCCACTGACTTGGACTTTTTACCGCTCTCGGTGCTGGCGGCTTCCCTGGTAGGTGCGAGCGGGCCAGGCGGCGGTGGAACCAACAAGAGTTCTCGGCTCTACAAAGCGCTGGTCGAGACTGAACTGGCCGCGGCCGTGGGCGGTGGAATAGGCCCCATGATCGATCCCCCCCTGTTTACCATGAGCGCCACCCTGCGCGCCGGCGGCGACCTAGCAGAGCTGGAAACGGCCCTGGACGCCGAGCTGGAACGGCTGCTGACCAGCGCTCCGGTCACAGAAGAAGAATTGATCAAGGCCATCAAGCGAGCCAAGGCCGCTTTCGCCTTTGGGAGCGAGAGCGTCACCAGCCAGGGATCCTGGCTGGGACTGAGCGAGATCACGGCCGGTTCCCACGTCTGGTTTCAGAACTATCTGGCCAACCTGCAAAAAGTCACGACAGAAGATGTGGCACGGGTGGCAGCCAACTGCCTTGATCGACGCCGCAGAACCATCGGCCGGTATGTGCCGTCCACCTCCGAACCAATGAACCGGGGGAATGGAACAAAAAGCGCTTTGATGCACGAATCGGCTTGATCCAGCCGTCAGAATGGTGACGCTATGACTGACTCGAACAGAACCACCAGACCCTCCATCCCTGGACCCCACGACATCGTGCGTCACACACTTGACAACGGCGCCACTATTCTGGTGCGGGAGAACCATGCCTCGCCCTCAATTGTCATTGATGGTCTGTTGCGAGCCGGGGCTGCTGACACGGCCCCGGAAAAAGCCGGGTTGGCGAGCTTTGCGGCCGCCGGCCTTCTCCGGGGGGCCGGGAAACGTACCTTTTCCCGGATTTTTGAGGACATGGAATCGATTGGCGCCAGTCTGAGCTTCAGCGCTGGGCAGCACACCACTGAGTTCAGCGGACAATGCCTTTCAGAGGACCTGGATCTGCTGCTAGATATCCTGCGGGATGCTCTCCTTGCTCCTACCTTCCCGGCCGAGCAACTGGAGAAACTGCGCGGTCAATTCATTACCGGGCTGCAGATCCGGGCAAACGACACTCGGAGCGTGGCCCGCCTAGAGTTTTTCAAGCTGGCCTACCCATCTGACCACCCCTACAGCCGGAGCGCCGACGGTACGGTGGAGACAGTCAGCGCCATTACCCGCCAGGACATCGTCTCGTTCCACCGGCAGCACTATGGCGCCGGGGGCATGATTATCTCGGTGGTCGGCGACGTGGACCCGGCAGCCGTGGTGCGCAAGCTGGACGCGAGGCTAGGAGCAACCCCCGTCCTGCAGCAACCATCATCCGAACTTCCCTCGCTCCTCCCCTTGACCGGTATGCAGCAGCGTTTTGTCCCCCTCCCGGGCAAGACCCAATCCGACATTGTCCTCGGTATCCCCGGCCCGATCCGCGCGGCAGATGATTTCCTGCATGCCCGGCTGGCCAACACCATATTGGGCGTCTTTGGGCTGATGGGCCGGCTTGGGGCCAGCGTGCGCGATGATCAGGGACTGGCCTACTATGCGTACAGCGAACTTACCGGCGGCTTGGGGCCCGGTCCATGGCGGTTTAGTGCTGGCGTAAATCCTGCCAATGTCTCACAGGCGGCCCTCAGCATGAGGGACGAGATCCGGCGGTTGCAGGAAGAGCCGGTACCGGCCGAAGAGCTGGCCGATAACAAGAGCTATCTGGTTGGTTCACTACCTCTCCATCTGGAAACGAACAGCGGTGTGTCTGATACCCTCGTCAATATCGAGTTGTACCGACTGGGGCTCGACTACCTGCAGCGCTACCCCGAGATGATGATGCAGATTACCGCCGACCAGGTGCAGGCGGCTGCCCTCAAGTATCTGAACGCCGATACGTACGCGATGGCGGTTGCTGGCCCGCCTGGAGGAGAATAGTAGCGAGTTGTCGGTGAGTAGCGAGCGCTGCTCATCGCCGATCACCCGCTCCACTGCAAGCCCATGTTGCGAGTAGGCATAGATCTGGTGGAAATCAAGCGGATTGCCGTCGTGATGGACAAATACGGCGAACGGTTCACTCGGCGCGTGTTCACCGACCGCGAACTGGCCATCTGCCACCATCGGCCGGATCGACTCGCAACGCGCTTTGCTGCCAAAGAGGCGGTCTCCAAGGCACTGGGGTGCGGGATCGGGCGAGTGAGCTGGCGGGAAATCGAGGTCATCACCGACGCTTCCGGCCGGCCAGAGTTGATGCTCCACGGATCAGCAGCCGAACTGGCGACTGAACTGGGCCTGGTCGAGTGGGCTGTCAGCCTGTCGCACACTGCAGAGCAAGCAACAGCCATGGTAGTTGCCACCCACTGACCAGACGGTGACCGGCGATCTGGGGCACAGCGAGTGACCTGATCCTCGTATTCTAGGCTGCCCCCGCTACCAGTAGCCGTGTTCCCTCTCCGCCCATCCATGTTTGCCGATCAGCGGGACAAACATCACCGGGATCGACCGCACGGTGTGCCAGTCCGGTCCTCTCCGCTCCAGCACTTTGAGCACCTGGCTGCCCATTCCACCTACCGGGGCCACAATCCTCCCCCCGTCTTTTACC
>DAOUVM010000301.1 GCA_030667645.1 Ardenticatenales bacterium
ACGAACCCTTCCAGAATGCGGGAACCGCAGGTTGTGGGGACGCCGCGGATGTGGATGACATCCTTGATGGCGATGGGAATGCCGAGCAAGGGGGCATCTTCCCCGGCCGCCCGGCGCCCGTCGGCTTGGCGGGCGGCCGCAAGCGCATCCTCGGCCGTAACGATCAGGTAGGCGCAGATCTCCTTGTCCTTGACGACGATTCTGTCCAGAAGAGCCTGCGTCAACTCTACGCTGCTGATCTCTCCCCGCTGCAAGAGAGCGTGTGCCTGCACAAGTGTCAAGTCGTAAAGGGGCACTGGTCGTCTCGGGTTTGTCGAGTGGCTATCTGTCCGGCCAGCCGGTAAAGATGTCCGGGCCCGGGTTATCGTTGGTCCAGGATGAGCGGCACCTGGAACATCCCCTCGGCCGTAGCCGGTGCGGTCGACAGCAGGTCGTCTCGTGACATGGATGGCTGCGGCTCATCCGGTCGCATCATGCAATGCGCGGACGAAACCAGGGTAGTTGGCGGAATCCCCTCCGTGTCCAACTCTTGCAGCAGTTGAGCATGCTGCAAAATGGCTGAGAGCTGTTCCCGGTAGAGGGATGTTTCCTCTTCCGTGAGGGTCAGGCGGGCAAGTCGAGCAATGTGTGCAACTTTTGCCAATGTCAGTTTCATAGGCGCCTCGTCCCATGCCCCGGTGCATGAGCACACGGTATTATAGCAGCAAGTTATGGAAACGGGCACTCAGGGATTGACGTTGGCGGCCGCGGCGGCCGGCGATCTGCTGCCCAGGAGGACATCGCGCACCGCCAGACCCAGAGGTTGTGCTACCTGATAGTACTCCTCACCGGGGCACGGGATGGCACTCTGTATCTGTTCACGGGCAAATCGGACATAGTCGTCATTGGTAGGCCAGGCAGCCATTGCCCCGTCCGAGGCAGGCAACCACCGGCCGGCGTAGCTCCAGACGCCCAGATTGTCCGGTGTCATCAGCCAATCGAGCAACTCGGCCGCCAGTTGTTGACGAGATGGATCCGGCGTGATAATGACCAGGTGCCAGGCGGTGACAAGTGAGCGGGCCGCCTTTTCCGGGCCGGGGACGGGAACCACAGCAGTTTTGAGCAGGCCGGCGCGGCCGGAGAGATAGCGAGTGGCGCTGGTGTGGGCAATGAGCGCATTGCCATTCCGGTAGGCATCCCAAGACGCGTCCAGAGAGTCGGTGTGCAATGCGGCGGCCGGGATGATGCCCTCTATGTCGGCGCGTTGGTAGAACCGGAACACCTCGGTCAATGGATCTATCTCAAAGCGCGGATTCGCCTCCTCGTCGTACAGCGTACCGCCGGCAGCCATGTAGTGGATAAGCGTGCTGTCCACCGGCGCTCCATCGGCGGCCGGGAAGAGGTAGGGGCCATCACTGTCCAGAACCGCATCCCAGGTGGTGGGGCCTGTGTCTGTCAACACAGCGGTGTTATAGACCACGTGCTCAAAGTCGAGTGCGAAAGGGATTCCCCAGAGGTCCCCGTCAACTTTGCCCAACTGCCCAGCCACGGGGTACAAGTCTTCCACGATCTCTGGCAGCAGCAGGTCATCCAGTCGCTGGACGACCCCCAACGTCACCGCTGTGCGCAGCATTTGGCTGTTCAGTACGGTGACGTCTGGTAGAACAGACGGTGCGACCTCGCCGGCAGTGTCCAGGTAATCCATGATCCCACCCGGTCCGGTAGGTCGCTTGACGATGACGTCGACCGTCAGGTCGGGATGGTTGCGGTCAAAGGTTAGCAACTGGTTCAGCAGCAGCCGACCGCCAGCATCCTCGTCGGTCGGTGCGAACTCCTGGATGGTCCAAATGGTCAGGGTGACGGGACCCGGGGGCAAGAACGCTCCACCGGGCGTGGGAGTCAAGCCAATCTCGCTGGTCGGCGTTGGGTGGGGCGTGACTGTGTCCGAGGTCTCGGTCGGGGAGGGAGTGTCGGATGGCGGGGTGTCGCAACCGGACAATCCCATGCTGATGACCAGGCAGAGACAAAAGATTCGGGTGGCTATTCGCGACATGGATGCTCCGTAACAACGGATAGTGATTTTCGATGTCATTATATCACATCTGACCCGAATGCTCGACAAGGGCGCCCCCACCCTACCCCTGCCGGCTTTCCTTGTGCAGCAGCGGAACTGCAGAGGGAACGGCGCCCCACTTGTTTTCTACACTCTCGGCATCCTCTTTGCCGCCCACGTCCAAGGGGGGTATACTGGTTGTCTAGAACTCTATCGAACAGGTGCAAGAAATGACCGAGATCAAACCACACAAGAGAATCAATGACATCCTACTAGGCCCGTTGGAGAGACCTGCGCTGCAGTGGTTGGCCCGGCACATGCCGGCCTGGGTGAATCCTGACATCTTGACTGGCGTGGGGATTCTTGGGGCGGTAATGGTATTTTTGAGTTACTGGCTCAGCAACTACGAACCAGCCTTTCTTTGGTTGGCCAGTCTGGGGTTCGTGATCAACTGGTTTGGCGACAGCCTGGATGGCACGCTCGCCCGCCACAGAAAGATCGAACGGCCCAAATACGGCTTTTTTGTTGACCACACTGTTGATGCCTTTAGTGAGCTGCTGGTGGTGATCGGACTGGGCTTGTCGCCCTATGTCAAGTTCGAGATCGCCTGTCTGGCACTGATCGGTTATCTGCTGATGTCGGTCTTGGTTTATATTCGCACCTACGTGGACGGTGTGTTCAAGATCTCATATGGAAAGCTAGGCCCGACCGAAGTGAGGGCCATTCTAATCATCATCAACGCTCTCATTTTCTTTGTGGGGAACCCTGCGCTAACACTCCCCTTTGGCCAGACCTCCGTGTTTGATCTGGTCGTAGGCGGCGTCGCGGTGCTTCTCGTGACGATCTTTACCTATTCCACGGTTCAGCAAGCAAGGGAGCTCGCCAAGCTAGCAGAGTGAGACGCCGGCCCGATTTTGCCGCGGGCCAATGAGCGCCTCTGTCACAGCGCGCTGGCGAGCACTCCTCTGCCATCCGCTTTGCCGGTGCTATTCGTTCCTTGGCGCCGAGAGACCCGGCGTTATTGTGGTTTGCCCAACCGGGAACAGCGGCTGATCCGAGCGATTGTCGTGCTGTCTATTCGCTGGGGCGACCAGACCGGATCGAGCTATTCAGCAGATCAGAGATACGCTGTTCCACATCCAACCCCTCCATAGCAGGCATTTCGCTGAAAGCTTCCGCAAGGGCGGCCTCTGCCGCCTCCAGGTCACCATCATTGGCGCGGATGACCTCGGCCAGAGTAGCCCCATTTGCCATTTCCTCCTGCAAGGTCTCGAACGGGATGCCGGCGCTCTCGCTCACGAGGTTCCACAATGTCTGGTTCGACCATCCAGCCTGGACCCCGGCCGCGTCCAGCTCGCCGGTTCTCACCTGCAGCGAGCGGATCAGCGTGTTCACCATTGCCCGGCTCGCGAATGCCGCCATCATGTCCTCTGCGTCCCCGCCCATCCCGGCAATGCGGGTGGCCCGGGCATCTGTGCCCATCTCTCCCAAATCGCCACCCATACCGGGCATTCCACTGCCCGGAAGCCCGCCACCGCCGAATTCGCGGAATCC
>DAOUVM010000007.1 GCA_030667645.1 Ardenticatenales bacterium
AGGCCAACCCCAACTATTGGATGGAAGGGTATCCCCGGATCGAGACTTTGATCTTTCGGCCCATTCCCGAGTCGGTTACTCGCGTTGCCGCTATCCAGACGGACGAGATCGACGTTGTCGCCCGCCTGAGTTCGGAGGAGGCGCAGTCCCTACTCGGTGCGGATGGCGTGGTCGTGATAAAGTACCCTGTCACCCGCATCTACTATATCGCCTTCAACAACCTGACCACCGGCCTCGACCAGCCCACGATGGATGCGCGAGTCCGCCAGGCGATGAACTATGCCGTGGATGTCGACGCCATCATCGACGCCTTGTTTGACGGCTTTGCCGAGCCGGCCAGCGGTTACGTTGCATCCAGTGAGCTGGGCTACGGCGTGGTCGACCCGTTTGGCTATGATCCGGATCAGGCCCTGGAACTCTTGAGTGAGGCCGGATACGCTGACGGATTCGCCATGGACATGGCCTGCCCGGCCGGCGCCTATATGCACTTTGAGGAGGTCTGCGAGGCCACCGCTGGGTATCTGGGCGAGGTGGGCATCGATGTGAACCTTGAGATCATGGAGTCGGGCCATTACTGGGAGTTGGAGGCCGACAAAGGGTTGCCGCCTCTGTTTGGCGACAGTTGGTCCACCCTCTCCGGGGAGGCCCTCCGGCGCCTGGATGGCGCCTTGGGCGGCTGGGATGCTGCTTACTCTTCCTGGTCAGACCCGGTGATCGATGACTATCTCGCAGAGATCGCAATCACGGTGGATCGGGACAAGCGAAAGACCTTGTATGAGGAACTGCAGGTCTATATGCAGGAAGATCCGCCCTTTATCTACCTCTACGAGCCGGTTGCCTTTGAGGCTATCAGGACCAGGGTGATGGACTATCAACCACGTTCGGCCGAGGACTATTGGCTGTTCGAGACCTGGGTTGTAACTGATAGGTAATCCGATCGTGCGCTCTGTGAACCATATCCGCTGAGCGCTTTCAGCCGAGAGCGTTCGAACGAACTGAGTATGGTCCGTTCGAACGCTCCTCTCTTGTTCCATCCTGAGAGGCATATCGCTTGATGAGAACTGTGCGCGAGACCGTTGACGTATTGATCGCTGGTGGCGGCACCGCCGGCCACATTGCGGCGCTGCAGGCTGCCCGAGTCGGGATCAAGACGTCGGTGATTGAGGCCGGTTCGATGCTGGGGGGAACCATGACGGCCGGCGGCGTCTATATGCCGAATCACTTTTTCAGTACCAGCGGACCGGTAGTCCTCGGCATCCCGTGGGAACTGTACACCAAATCCAAAGTGGTTGAGGGTCTTCCTATACCTGACTATCAGAAGAGACGGCCCCAAGAATCTCCCGGCTATTACAGTTATATCAACATCCCAATCTATGTGGCCATCGCTGAAGAAAAAGCCATCAAGGCGGGGGTGATCCTGCATTATCACGAGTTTGTGGCCAATGTCGAGGCGGTTGGCAATGACTGGGAGGTCACTTCTCTGGGACGCGGCACCAAGCGCATCACCCGGGCAAAGGAGATCATTGATTGCACGGGGAATGCGGATGTGGTCCGGATTCTTGGGTTGCCAGTCCTGCGGGACGAGGTCCGGCAGCCGGGCGGTTACCAGTACAAAATCGAGGGAATCGAATACGAGCAGGTGTGGGAAAAAGAGGTGCAGACCATCTTTGAAGAGGCGCTGGAGAGCGGGGTCCTGCAACCGGGCGATTTTGCCTACGCGAATTCACTGCCCTTCAAGTACTATCTGGACCACGGCGGGCACAATGCAACCCACGTCTACGATGCCGACACCTCGGACGCAGACGGGCAGACGAAAGCGAATCTGGAGGGACGCTCGCGGATGTTGCGGCTCTATAAATTCGTGACATCGGCGATCCCCGGCGGTGAACGGGCGGTGCTCAAGACCATGTATTCTCACGCGCTGGCGCGTGAGACGTACCGGGCAGAGGGAGAATATGTCGTCACTGCAGAGGATTTTCTGCAAGCCACCGACTTTGGCGACAAGGTCTGCAACGCGTTCAATTACATCGATCTCCACAGCAAAGAGCGCGGGTGCGACCTCGTTTTTCACGAGTCTCCAGAGATGCTGCCCACAGTGCCTTTCAGAGCCCTCATCCCCAAGGGGAGTTCGAGGATTACGGTCGCCGGCCGAATCGTGTCGGCGCACCGGGTGGCGCTGGCCGGCATTCGCGCCCAGTGTACCTGTATGGCCATGGGACAGGCCATGGGCGCGGCCGCAGCGCTGGCCGTTCAACGAGGGGTCCCGTCGAGAAAAGTGGATAGCAAGGAGATCGTCGCCCTCACCGTCGAGCACGGCGCAGTACAGATCTAGTGAGGGACAACCACCTTTATCCAAGAAAGCGATCCACCTACTTTACCAACTTGGATTACATCACCGCTCTACTCGTGAATCACCATTGAAGACGGAAAGCTGTTCCTTGACGGAAAAAAAGAGTCAGATCAAGGAGAACTCGCGACTTGTTCCCGTTCTTGCCGAGAGCGAGGTCTTGGTTGTCGGCAGCGGACCGGCCGGCCTGGCAGCAGCGCTGGCCGCCGCCCGCGAAGGCGCCAGCACCATGCTGGTGGAGCGCTATGGCTGCTTTGGCGGTGTGATCTCGCAGGTAGGCGTAGAGGGCATCGCCTGGTATCGACACGAGGGGACGACCGATGTTGAGGGGATCGGCATCGAGTTCGAACAGCGGGCAAAGGAGATGGGTGGAACCCAAAAGGAGCCCCAATCCGAGAGCGAGGCCCTCGACGCCGAAATGTTCAAGTATGTGGCGGACACGCTGGTCCAGGAGGCCGGCGTCGTGCCACTATTGCATTGCCTGGCTACTGATGTGGTGATGAATGGCACCACCATCCAGGGAATCATCACCGAGAGCAAGATGGGGAGGCAAGCAATACTGGCCCGGAGGATCATTGACGCCACGGGGGATGCCGATATCGCCCATCGCGCCGGCACCCCTTGCCGCAAGACGCGGAAAGACGAAATGATGGGGGTGACGGTAATGTTTTCGTGCGCCGGCGTGGCCAAAAAGCAGTTCCTCGAATATGTCAAGGAGAATCCCTCGACCTATGGGGACTGGGGCAAAAACTGGGAAATCGAGACGACCGGCAAGGAAGACCACCTGTTCAGCACCTACCTGGAAGAGCCTTTTGATCAGGCTCGCAGAGACGGCTTAATTCCAGAAAGCATTGTCAGCATTGGGGGAACCTGGAGCACCCTGACCGACGCGGGAGAGGCCACCTGCCTCAACATGGTTTGTATGTTGAACTATGACTGCACGGATGTGCGGGACCTGACCCGGGCGGAAGTTGAGGGCAGACGCCAGGCGATCCTGGCGATCTCGGCCCTGAAAAAATACGTGCCCGGCTTTCAGCAAGCCAAACTCAGGAACTTTGGCATGACATTGGGTACCCGAGACTCGAGAAAGATCCTGGGCGGTTACCATTTGACCGAGCACGACGTGCGGAATCAAGCGCGGTTCGAGGACTCGATCGGCATTTTTCCCGAGTTTATCGATGGGTATGGGGTGGTCATCCTGCCAACGACGGGGAGATACTTTCAGATTCCCTATGGGATCATGGTACCGCAAGGTATCAAGAACTTGCTCGTCGCAGGACGCTGCGTGGCCGGCGACAAGATCGCTCATGCGGCTACCCGCAGCATGATGTGCTGCACCGTGACCGGTCAGGGAGCCGGCGTGGCGGCCGCCATCTCGGCCAAGGAGGGCGTGGAATGCAGTGCAGTCAATATCGAGAGGGTCCAGGCGGCGCTGGAGCGACAGCACGTTCGCATATGGTAGCCGTCCCGCCCGGCGGTACGACCTTTGGAGAGTGTTGAATGAGGAGCTATGGCGACAAAGAAGAGAGGCAGGGGAACGGCGCCCAGCTTGTTTTTTCTACACTCTCCCATTGGCGCCTTGACCTGAGGCAGCGAGCCAGGATGCAACCGTTGGGTGGAAGAGGAATCATGGAACTGAGAGCGGGTTGGCGAATGGGAGCCAACTGGAAGAGGAGGCGCTGATGCATCGCTATTTTCTGGCCAAATTGGGCCAGTCAATCCTGCTACTACTAGGGGTGCTGCTGCTGGTCTTTGTGATGGTGCGCATCACGGGCGATCCGGCCGCCTTGATGATGTCCCGGGAGTCTTCGCCAGAACAGCTTGAGGCCTTTCGCGAAAAGATGGGATTCAATCGGCCCGTCCTGGTCCAGTTCGCCGACTTTAGTTCCAAGGCGATCAAAGGAGATTTTGGCCTATCACTTCACTTTAGGACGCCGGCGCTCCAGATGGTATTGGAGCGGCTGCCCGCGACCCTACAACTGGCTGCAGTGGGTCTGCTGATGGCAATAGTGGTCGCTATTCCCCTTGGACTGGTTGGGGGGTTCAATCCAGGCGGCTTGACCGATTCGGTCGGTCGCAGCCTCGCCCTCTTGGGCCAAAGCATACCCAATTTCTGGCTGGCTCTCATTATGATCCTTTTCTTTGCTGTCAGGCTGGGCTGGTTCCCATCTTTCGGCCGGGATGAGATCAAATCCGTGGTCATGCCGGCCTTTGTGATGGCGTTGCCGGTTATGGGACAGCTCATGCGGCTGACCCGGTCGGCCGTGCTGGAGATTCGGGGCGAGGACTATATCCGCACCGCTCGAAGCAAGGGTCTGGAGCCGAAAACGATCTATTTCAAGCACGTCCTCAGAAACGTTGCCATTCCCCTGATCAGTGTGATTGGTGTTCAGTTCGGCTATATGCTGGGTGGCTCTATCTACATCGAGACCATCTTTGCATGGCCCGGCATGGGCCAACTGCTTGAGCAATCGATCGGTTGGCGGGATTTTCCCCTGGTACAGGCTATCGCCGTGTTTACCAGTGTCATAGTCCTGGCACTCAACCTTCTCACTGATATGGCCTATGCCCTTATCGATCCGAGGATCCGCTATGGCAACTGAAAACACCAGACCACAGGACTCGGCCGACACTCTGCTGGATGTCGAGCGCACTTTCACGGACCGGCTGGCATACGCTGGCCGCTTTCTCTGGCGCGACCGCAGTGGCGTGGTTGGGCTGGTCCTGTTCCTGATCGTGGTGCTGGCGGCCGTTTTCGCGCCCCAGCTCTCCCATTATGACCCTCTGGAGCAGAATCTGCGTGACAATAAAATGCCGCCAGCGTGGAGCGAGGGAGGAAGCTGGGATCATCCCTTTGGCACCGACAACCTGGGGCGGGACAACTTTGCCCGAATCCTGTACGGAGCACGAGTTTCTCTCACGGTCGGTTTTTTCGGCGTGCTGATCGCCGGTGGCCTGGGGATGGTGGTAGGCGCCATTGCCGGCTATGTGGGCGGCCGCTTTGACGATGTCATCATGGCCCTGGTCAACCTGGTGCTCTCCCTGCCGTATCTGCTGTTCGTGGTGTTTATCGCCTCCGTCCTCGGCCGGAGTTTGCTAAACGTCATCTTGATCTTTGGCATTACCGACTCGCCAATATTCGCCCGTGTCGCCCGGGGAGAGGTGCTGCGGATGCGCCGGTCGGGCTATGTTGAATCCGCGATCAGCGCAGGAGCCCGCTGGCCGCGGGTCTTGTTTGATCACATCATGCCCAACCTCATCGGTCCGCTCATCACACTGGCGACCTTTGAGATGTCTCGCATGATCTTCTATGAGGCTGGCCTCGGCTTTCTGGGACTCAGTGTGCCCCCCTCAGTACCGAGTTGGGGCAATATGCTGGCGGCCGGTCGCAAGTATCTCACCAGCTCGCCCTGGATCGCCGCCTTTCCCGGCTTGGCGATCATGTTCACTTCTCTGGGGATGAACTTGCTGGGCGACTGGCTACGAGATGTGCTGGATCCACGCCTGAGGCGGGCAAGAAAGTGAGAGACACTATGCCAGCAATACTGAAAGTAAGGAACCTTGTCACGAAATTCCATACCCTCGACGGTATCGTGAACGCTGTAAATGGCGTCAGCTTTGACCTCCATGAAGGGGAAACGCTGGCGATCGTCGGCGAGAGTGGGAGTGGGAAGAGCGTCACCGTGATGTCTCTGCTGGGGCTCATCCCGTCCCCGCCCGGCCAGGTGGAGGGAGGGACAGCCCTCTTTAGCGGACCCGGTGGTCAACGCGATCTGCTGAAACTATCCCGTCAGGAATTGCGCGAGGTCCGGGGTGGTCAGATCGGCTTTGTGTTCCAGGATCCGATATCCTCTCTGAACCCCATCCTGACCATTGGCGAGCAGATTGCCGAGAGCCTCGTGCGACACCAGATGATGAGTCGCGAAAAGGCTCGCGAACGGTCCATTGAGCTACTGACCGTGGTGGGTATCCCTGATCCGCGGCAGCGCTATGGAAACTACCCACACCAGTTCTCCGGTGGCATGCGCCAGCGGGTGATGATTGCTATTGCCATTGCCTGTTCTCCCGAGATCGTCATCGCCGACGAGCCAACTACCGCACTAGACGTAACCATACAGGCCCAGATACTAGACCTGTTCAAACGTCTGCGAGAGACATTGGGCATGGCGGTCATCTGGATCACTCACGATCTCGGCGTAGTAGCCGGAATCGCGGAGCGGGTGTTGGTCATGTATGGCGGCCGGGTGCTCGAAATCGCACCGGTGGATGATCTGTACGAGCGGCCTCAGCATCCCTATACCCATGGGCTACTGGGCGCTCTGCCCCGCCTGGATGAACGCGAGTCCAGGAGGCTTGTGAGCATCAAAGGCAACCCGCCGGATCTGTTGATCCCGGTTCGCCACTGCCCCTTTGCATGGCGGTGTGAGTACGCCTTTGATCGATGCTGGCAAGAGATTCCGCCCTTGAGCCCGGCAGGTATCCAGCACAAAGTGGCTTGCTTTTACAGTATAGAGCAGGGAGGACCGCGCAGTGACTGAGAACAACGTGTTGGTCCAGGTCCTCTGCCTAAGGAAATACTTTCCGCTAGGCGGAGGGCTGTTTGGCGGCAAGACAGGGCTGGTCAAGGCAGTAGACGGCATTTCCTTTGAGATCAGGAGAGGTGAGACGCTGGGATTGGTGGGTGAAAGCGGCTGTGGAAAATCGACCACCGGCCGGGCGATCTTGCAGTTGCACAAGCCAACCTCCGGCCAGGTCTTTTTTGAGGATACCGACCTGACCCGCTTGAGCGCGGAAGAGCTGCGCCGATTGCGCCCCAAGATGCAGATGATCTTTCAGGATCCGTATGCTTCCCTCAACCCGCGGCATTCGGTGGGCAAGATCGTCGGCGAGCCGCTGGTTATCCACAAGGTGATGCGAAAGGGTAGCCAGGAGCTTGAGGATCGCGTGGCAGAATTGCTGGAACTAGTCGGGATGGATCCATCCTACGTACGGCGCTTTCCCCACGAGTTCTCGGGCGGGCAGAGACAACGCATCGGGATCGCCCGGGCGCTGTCGTTGAATCCCAGCTTTATCGTGTGTGATGAGCCGATCTCGGCGTTGGATGTCTCGATCCAGGCTCAGGTGGTGAACCTGATGCAAGATCTGCAGCAGCAACTGGGCCTGACCTACCTGTTGATTGCTCACGACCTGAGCATGGTCAAACACGTCTCGCACCGGATTGCAGTGATGTACCTGGGCAAGATCATGGAGCTGGCCGACCGCAACGCCCTGTTTGACAACCCACTCCACCCCTATACCCAGTCGTTGAATTCGGCCGTGCCCCTCCCGGTCCCCAGACTTGAAAGGCAGCGCAGACGCTTTATTCTCAAAGGGGATCCACCCAGCCCGGCTTTTCCCCCTTCTGGCTGTGTGTTCCATACTCGCTGCCCGTTGGCAATCGAAAAGTGCGTGGCCGTTGAACCCGAGCCCAGCGATCCATACCCGGGACATACCGTAGTGTGCCATCTGGCCGATCAGTCCGGTCGTAGCAAGATCCCTGAACTTGGGGGCCGGGCAGAAAAGTGAACGGCGGCCAACCCTGGTCAGCCACGGCAAATCGCCGGAGGCGAGGTTGACAAGCCGGAGGATTGGCAGAATGAGAAGGCTCGGCCTGCGATCCACGCTGCGCGACTATACTCTCATAACCATTGGCAGCCTGATCCTAGCCGTGAATCTCAACCTTTTCCTGGCGCCGGGCCAGATCGCCCCCGGTGGCGTTTCGGGCAGCGCCATCATCATCAATGGGTTGTCCGGCCTGCCCATCGGGATGACCATGCTGGTGCTGAACATCCCCCTGATCATCCTTGGCTATCGAATTCTGGGCACAAACCGTTTTCTGATCCGTACGTTATATGCGGTGCTGCTTTACAGCCTGGGATCAGACATCATCAAGATGTGGACCCCCGCCGCCGGCATCACCGGCGACCTGCTGCTCAACGCCTTGTTTGGCGGCATAGTCGGTGGCATTGGCTGCGGCCTGATCTTCCGGGGAGAGGGCACGCCAGCCGGTAGCGGTATCCTCAGTCGCGTGCTTCAGTTGCGCACTGGGATTCCAGTTAGCCAGCTTTACGTGCTCATCGACGGCGTGGTGATTCTGATCGCAAGCCTGGTCTTTGGCTGGGAGCGGGGTCTCTATGCGCTGATTTGCGTGTTTGTGTGGGGTCTGGCCACGGATTATGTACTGGAGGGCCCCAGCGTCGTGCGTCTAGTCTTTGTCGTCACCGACTCGCCAGAGACGGTGACCAAGGCGATATGGGGCAAGTTGCAGTTGGGCGTCACCGGCTGGCCGGCCGAAGGAATGTACACCACCGAGGGACACACGGTTCTGTTCACCACGGTGAGCCGCCCGTTTGAGCGGGCTCTGAGGGAGGCTGTACATGCAGCCGACCCGGGCGCTTTTGTGGTAGCGGGACAAGGTCATCAAGCTATTGGCGGAATGTATGGTCAACCTCGGCCGCTACCGGCCGGTCGGCGAGACTGAAAACATGAACCTGGGCAACCCATTTGGCCTTCCCGGAGAGTGGTTCAAGGGAAGTTTGCATATCCACAGTACAAAGTCGGATGGAGATCGCACGCCAGACGAGGTGACCGCCTGGTACCAGAGCCGGGGGTTCCATTTCATCGCGCTCACGGATCACGGTGTTCTGAGCCAGTCCCAGGAGCCGGCCGATGGCCTGCTGGTACTCAACGGCATGGAGATCGAGGGCGTTGATCCCCAGGCAGGGTTGTTCCACCTTGTCGGCCTCGGCTTGAGGGAAAACCCGGTTCTGGATCAGATGTCTCGGACGTCAATGCGGGAGGCCCAGAACCGGCTGTTGGCAGCAGGAGGCCTTGTGATCATCGCTCACCCTTACTGGTCAGGTCAACTGTCCAAGGACCTTTTGAACCTGGATGGCTGCATCGGCCTGGAGATCTATAATGGTTCGTGCGAGGTAGAGGACGCCAAGGGTTACTCTCTCGTGCACTGGGACGACCTGCTGGCGGCCGGCCGCAGGCTCTGGGGTTTGGCGGTGGATGACTCTCACTGGCACCATGGTTCCCAGGATGCCGGTCTGGGTTGGATCTGGGTCAGATCCGAAACGCTCAGTCAGGAGGCCATTCTGGCGGCGATTGATCGGGGCCACTTTTTCTCAAGCACCGGCCCTCGAATCGAGGATCTGAGGCTTGAGGGGCGAGATGTCTTTGTACGCTGTTCGCCATGTGTCGCAGTCGATTTCATCGGCCGCGGACCCCACAGCCGTCGCGTGATCGCCCAAGCCGGTGACTGTATTACCCAAGTCGAGCACCGCCTTGACGCTCATCAGCAGTACTTGCGGGTTGCATGCAGGGACAAGGATGGTGGCTGGGCTTGGAGCAACCCTCTGATGAATGTAGGTAGCGACGCGAATGCAGGCAATTGACAGTTCATTCCCGCCATGATAGTATCTAGATGTATCAGTCATATATCCATCGTATTTCTCTGGGGCTGGGCCGCAGTTGCCCCGATTGTGTTGCCGGCCGTCCGGTCCAGTTCCGAGGCAATCGGAAGCCAGCCATGACAAACCTAAGAATTGGCCCGGTGCTGTCAGTGGAGCCGGGGACCTCAACGTGGCAGAATTTCGACGCCGAACTGATCGCCTTTGACAAGGACGGAACGCTGATCGATGTCGAGTTCATGTGGGGGCGCCTGGCTGTCGCCTGGGTGGAGCGGCTGACAGCGGGGCGGCCTGACCCGCGCCTGGGAGATGAGCTATTCAGCGCCCTGGGGTACGATCGGGGGTCACAGCGCATCTTGCCACAGAGTCCCTTGGCGATAGCCACCGCCGGCCAATTGCATACGATCTTGGCGGCAACCCTCTTTCGCTTTGGAACCCCTTGGACTGAAGCTGAAACGCGCGTCCGGGAGGTTTCGCGGCAGGCTTACGAGCAGATCCCGCTGGCAGAACTCGTGCGTCCCGCCAGCGACCTGCCGGCACTCTTGGGGCGATTGGCGTCGGCCGGCCTGCGCCTGGCCATCGTCACCACCGACCACCGGATCGAGACAGAGAAGCAGCTTCAAATGTTGGGCATCACGGACCTGGTGGACGGTCTGGTTTGCGGGGATGACGGCATCCCCACCAAGCCGGCTCCCGATATGCTGTTGGCCGTATGCCGGCAATTGGGGATCGAGCCTGCCCGCACTGTGGTCGTGGGCGACACAGAGGCCGATCTACTGATGGCGCGCAACGCCGGCGCTGGGTTGGCGGTGGCAGTTCTCAATGGAGCAGGCGCCCAAACCTCGCTCAGTGAGCATGCAGATGCTGTGCTGCAATCCATCGATGGCATCCACATTGGAGCATCGTGATGTCCGTTTTCAATATCGTTTACATGGGTTTGTAAAGGAGAAGCACATGTGCGGCCACTTTAATCGTTATCTGCACGTTGACCTGAGCACCAAGAGCTGGTCCACCTTTTCATTGTCGGACGATGTATTGGAGAAATACATCGGTGGGAAAGGGGTGGGCGCCTATCTGCTGGCACAGCACCAGGATCCAAAGGCCGAGCCGTTTGACGCCCCTAACCCACTCTTGTTTGTGGTTGGTCCGCTTACCGGGACCAAGGCGCCTTCGATGCGCTCGCTGGTGGTGTTTCAATCCCCGGTTACGCGGCTCTTGACCGATTCGCACTTTGGGGGTCATTTCGGGCAGCAGGTCAAATCGGCCGGATATGATGGCCTTCTCATCACCGGCAGCGCGACCAGCCCATCCCTATTGGAGATTGATGACGACCACATAGCCATCAAGGACGCCGGTCATCTCTGGGGCATGAACACCTACGAGAGCTATGATCAATTGCGGCCGGACTATCCTGAGAAGGAGTGGCGCATCGCTTGCATCGGTCCGGCCGGCGAGAACCGGGTGAATTTCGCAGTGATAGACTGCGACCCCCACCGACAGGCGGGACGCGGCGGTGGAGGCGCAGTGATGGGGGCCAAGAACCTCAAGGCTATCGTCGTCCGCGGCACCAAGAAGGTAGAGATCGCCGATCCGGACTTGTTCCGCAAATATCTCAAGGGAACCCTCGCTGACATGAAAGACAATGACTATATTGTCGGCTTTCGCGTTGGAGGCACGGCCGCCTCGATTCCGTGGGCCGATGAGGAAGGGCTACTGCCCACCCGCAATTTCCAGCGAGGGAGTTTCGAGCACGCGGCCGAGTTGGGCGATGCTGCCCAGAGGGAAAAGTACTGGGACAAGGATGTCGCCTGTGCAACCTGCCCAATCGCCTGCACCAAGCTCGGTTCCCTGAAGGAAGGACGCTTTGCCGGGATGGCCGGGGATTCGCTGGAATACGAGAGCGCCGCCATGCTGGGCGCAAATCTGGAGATTGGCAAAACCGATGAAGCGATCTGCCTCGGTCTGACGTGCGACCTGCTGGGATTGGACACGATCTCTGCAGGAGCGGTTCTCAGTTTCGCATGCGAAGCTGTTGAAAAGGGGCTTTTGGAGGCCGACCTTTGCTTTGGCGACCTTGACAGCTTGGCAGCCATGCTGGGCGACATTAGCACGCGACAGGGCGTCGGCGACCTGTTGGCGGATGGGGTGCGAGCGGCCGCTGCAAAGATAGGCGCGGGTTCCGACAGCTTTGCGATTCACGTCAAGGGGCTCGAGTTGCCGGCCTGGGGCCCCCGCGGAGTTCCTGGGATGGCGTTGGCCTATATGACGGCCGACCGGGGCGGCTGCCACCAGCGCGCTTTTCCAATCCTATACGAAGCCGGCGGAGAGACCTGGAAGGGGCAGAGCTACGAGCGATTGTCCTTGGACGGCAAAGCCCAACTGCTGGTTGAGATTCAGAATCGCTTGGCCGGGCTGGACACCTTTGTCACCTGTGATTTCGCCCGCTATGGCATCACCGACGAGGCGTACCTGGACTTGCTGGCGGCCGGCGCCGGCCGGCGGATTGACCTGGACGAACTCTATCAGGTCGGCGAGCGTATCTGGAACCTAACGCGGCTCTTTAACCTCAAGGCGGGGATGACCAAGGAACACGAGGATCTCCCCCGCCGCTTCAAGGACGAGCCGTTGCCGGATGGCCCCGCGGCCGGGCATCGCTTTTCCGAGAGCGATCTCCAGCGGCTGCTCGCCGATTATTACGTTGCCCGCGGTTGGGACGAGAACGGTGTGCCCACCCAAGAGAGGCTCAAGGTGCTGGAGGTCGATTATCCGGCCCAGTGATCATCGATCGGACCGCAAGGGCGGTCCGATCGAAGCATATTGGAAACAGTGTTCAGAAAAGGAGAGTTCGATGATTAATCTACGTTCTTTTGAAGTGCCGACAGTGGTCAAGCACGCGCCGGGCGCCATCACCTTCCTGGCTGATGAGGTGAAGGCATTGGGGTGCAAGCGGCCCATGTTGGTCACCGACCAGGGCCTGGTCAAGGCCGGCCTGGTAGAACAGGCCACCGACGTTCTCAAGGCCGCCAACCTGGACTATGTGCTGTTTGACAGCGTGGTCGCCAATCCCCCCATCAAGCTGGTGGACGATGCAGCCAAGACGTTCAAGCAGGAGGGATGTGATGGCTTGATCGGCCTGGGTGGCGGCAGCCCCATGGACGCCGCCAAGGCGATCGGCGTGGTGGCAGTGCATGGCGGCTCTATCCTGGATTTCGAATGGGCTGACCCGCAGCCCATAGTCAAGCGCATTCCGCCGCTGGTCTGTGTCCCCACCACCGCCGGCACCGGCAGCGAAGTGACCTTGTGGGCGGTCATCACCGATCCGGCTCGCAAGATCAAGTACAACGCGGGCGGCACCGGACTCATTGCACCGCATGTGGCCCTTATCGATCCCCTTCTGACACTAGGGCTGCCAGCGCACATTACGGCCGGGACCGGTATCGACGCGATGACTCATGCCATCGAGTGTTACACGTGCGCCTATGCCCAGCCGTGGCCCGATGCAGTGGCGCTCTGGGCGATCGAGACCCTGGCAAAGTGGCTACCCATTGCCTACGCTCAAGGCCAGAACGAAGAGGCTCGGTACAATGTTTCCATGGCTGCGATGTTGGGCGGCATGAGCTACGGAACCGAGAGCGCAGGGGCGGTTCACGCTATGAGCCAAACGGCCGGCGGGGTCTACGACCTCCCCCACGGCGAGTTGACAGCCGCCTTGCTGGCTCCGGTGATGGAATTCAACTACCTGGGAGAACCAGTCAAGTACGCGCGCATGGCCCAGGCGTTGGGGGAGGACACCTGGGGGATGGGCGTTTTCGACGCCGCTCAACTGGCGGCCATCGCAGTGACGCGGCTTACCGAAACGCTGGGGATTCCGACCTTGCGCGAAATGGGGATACCAGAGAAAGATATCCCCATGCTGGCTCAACTCGCCTTTGATGATCCCCAGACCGTCGGAAACCCGCGGGACATTGACGTTGCAGGATACGAAAAGATCTATCGTAGCTGTTTCGGCAAGTAGACGCAGATCAGGTTGGGCAGCGCCATAGATTGCTGTGCCGCCAGATTCTGCCAACGGAGCAACCCTGACGAGGCCGTCCACACTATGTGGGTGGCCTCGTCGGCCGATTTCGCACGGGTTTTGTGATCTACAATAGCAGCGCGGTTCCGAAAGCGGTATAATCTATCGGAACTTGGCAGCCATCAAGGTTACCTGACTCGAGTCATCATCATGGAATGGTTCAGCACCCAGAGTCCCATCCTGCAGGCCCTCCTGGCCACCGGTTTCACCTGGTTCGTGACCGGTCTCGGAGCGGGCCTGGTGTTCTTTTTCAAGAGCATCAATCGCACAACCCTGGATGGCATGCTCGGCTTTGCGGCCGGAGTCATGATCGCCGCCAGCTTTTGGTCGCTGCTGGCGCCCGCCATCGAGATGGCAGAGGGATCCTGGATCCCTGCCACGTCCGGATTCCTGCTGGGAGGGCTGTTTCTCTGGTTGGTGAACAAGGTTCTGCCCCACCTCCACCTTGGGCGTCCGGTGGACGAGGCGGAGGGGATCAAGACAGGCTGGGAGCGCAGTGTCCTATTGGTGCTGGCGATCACTCTGCACAATATCCCGGAGGGGCTGGCGGTTGGGGTGGCCTTTGGTGCACTGAGCGCTGACCTTCCTGCGGCCAGCCTCGCGGGCGCGATGGCGCTCGCCCTGGGCATCGGCATCCAGAACTTTCCCGAGGGGGCGGCCGTTTCGGTCCCGCTCCGCCGCGAGGGATTGTCCCGCACGAAAAGCTTTTGGTACGGACAGCTTTCCGGCATGGTCGAGCCCCTCGCCGGGGTGCTCGGCGCGGCGGCCGTCATTGCCATGCGGCCGATTCTTCCCTATGCCCTCTCTTTTGCGGCCGGGGCGATGATCTTTGTGGTCATCGAAGAACTCGTACCCGAATCACAGATGAACAAGAACACCGACATTGCCACCGCGGGCGGGATGCTTGGCTTTGCGGTCATGATGACCCTTGACGTGGCGCTTGGATAGAGCAGGGATCAACACTCGTGAGTACGGACCAATCTGATCGGCCGATGGGCATGCGTTCGTTTGTGATCATCTGGATTGGCCAAGTGGTCTCGATCCTGGGTAGCGCCATGACCGGGTTTGCGGTGACCATATGGGTCTATGAGGGGACCGAAAAGGCGACCGCACTGGCGCTTACTGCGTTCTTTTTCACCACTCCCCTCTTGCTCCTCAGCCCGCTGGCCGGCGTCCTGGTGGATCGGCACAATCGCAAGCTAATGATGATCCTCAGCGATCTGGCATCCGGGCTCACCACCATCGCCGTTCTCATACTGCACAGCACCGGCAACCTCGAGGTCTGGCATCTCTTTGTCACCAACGCCATCTCGGGCGCCTTTCAGACCCTTCAATGGCCGGCCTATTCGGCCACCATCTCGCTGATGCTGCCCAAGGAGCAGTATGCCCGAGCCAACGGGATGCTGGAACTGGCGGGTTCCGGCTCTCGGGTTTTTGCGCCGATGCTGGCCGGCGCTCTCCTGATCCCGCTGGGCCTGACCGGCATCCTGATCATCGACATTGCCACCTTTATTTTTGCAATCGGCGCCCTGCTGTTTGTCAAGATGCCGCAGCCCACCATCCCGGCCGAGGGCCGCACCGGGCAGGGCAGCATGATAGAGGAAGCGATATTCGGGTTTCGTTACATCCTTGAACGACCCAGCCTCCTCGGACTGCAGACCGTTTTCATGTTGGGGAACTTTTTCGTCACCGTACCCTTTGTGATCTTTGCCGCCATGATCCTCGCGCGCACCGGCAACGACGAGATGGCGCTCGGCAGCGTGCTATCGGCCGGCGCAATTGGGGGCATAGCGGGAGGGCTCGCAATGACCGCCTGGGGCGGTCCCCGGCGTCGCATCCACGGCGTTCTGGCGGGCTGGGCCCTGACCGGGGTGTTGGGCATCATGCTGGTGGGCGTGGGGCGGAGCCTGCCGGTCTGGATAGTGGGTAGCTTTTTCGGTAACCTGATAAATCCCTTGATCAACGGCTCCAATCAAGCTATCTGGCAGTCCAAGGTCGCGCCTGACGTTCAGGGTCGCGTTTTTTCCACGCGACGGCTGATCGCCTGGCTGGTGACTCCAATCGCCACGCTTATGGCAGGTCCGCTAGCCGACTCGGTCCTGGAGCCGGGCATGGCGTCGACTGGCGGGCTAGTCCGGCTGTTCGGCTGGCTCACCGGTACCGGGCCCGGGTCAGGTATGGCGCTGTTGTTTGTCGCCGGCGGCGCGGTCGCCTCTATGATCGCACTGGGAGCGTACGCCGTTCCGGCCGTCCGGGGGGTGGAGACGATACTACCCGACCACGGTTCGGGGGAAATCACACCGACCGCCGGCGTCGAGATCAAGTGGACCCGCCGGCACCGGGTGGCAGTCGCCATGGGCGCGCTATTGATGGTGGCTCTGATTATCGGGCTGGGCTGGCTGCAGGTCGTCGCCCTGTCGAGTTGACGCCGCCGCGCCGGGTCAGAGTTGAATCCGATCCCACCCCTACCGTGACAGCGCTTGCAGCCGAGTGATCAACGCACCGGTCGCACCGCCCAAACCAGGACTCGGCCCTCAGGTCAGGCGTTCGTGCCGTAACCTATCTGTCTTTGGCCGGGCAACGAGGGGCAGCCAATCGCGCGGCGGGCTATGCGAACTCCGCGCAACGGGACAACGAACGGGTGTGGAGCAAGAAATCTGTCGTGCGCCCGGCCAGTCGGGCGCACGATCAACCGTCAACGGATATTCAGGGGAGTGGCGCCGGGTCTACGTTTACTCTTGATACGGCCGCACCACCTCAACCACATCGGGAAAGTCAATGCCCAATTCCCGCAGTTTTGCGAGCGTCGGCACACCGTCCTGGGTCCAGCCCCGCCGATGATAGACCGCATCGGTCAGTTTCTGGTACTCTCCCTCGCGGAACTCTCTCAGCGCGGCCATCTTTTCGGCCGTCGTCTTGCCCTCGGGATCGTAACCCACCTTTTCGCGCAGTTGCTCGTCGTACCGCTCCGAGCGGGACTCGTACTCGGGCGCCGTCACCGGCCCGACCGAACGATAAGGAATCGAATCGTGCTCTCGCCGGCCGAATCCCATCCGGAGATTAAAGACGCGTTGAAAGTTGTAGACCTTTTCGGACATGTCGAGCAGGTCTTGCTTGGTCACTTCCCGGCCGGTCACACCGGAAAAAAAGTGGGTATAGAACTCTACGTGCTCCGGCACCTTGGCCGGCTCGGGGGACAGGGCATTGTCTTCCGGCTCTACGTCGTTCCAGATCACCTTGCAGAGCCCATTCAGGCCAAACCAGGTACGCCACATGGGAAAGTAATGCAGCGCCTCTGCCTTGTCGGCAAACGTCGGGATCTGATTGTTGACCATATCCATAAAGATGAGCCAGGCCTCGTCGTGCTGCGGCCCCTTGAGCGTCAGTCCATAGCCGCCCTGCATGGCTAGCGACTCTTTGGTGACATACTCAGAGTACTCTAACCCCTTGGCCTCCATGCCAATGTCCTGCAAGAACCCGGGATCGCCGCCATACTCTTTGGCAAAGACCTCTTTCATTCGCCGGATACCCAGCCCAAAGATGCACCCGAACCCCTCGCCGCGCGCCATCTGATGCAGCAGTTCGGCCGCTGCCTCGGCGTTGCCGGGCATCAGTTCCAGCCCGCCGGTAATCTCTTGGTTCAGAATCCCCGCTTCGTAGCACTCTATCACAAAGGCCAGGCCGGTACCGAAGGAAATGGTGTCCACTCCGTAGGTATCGCAATAGTAGTTGTACTCTCCCACCCAAGCCCGGTCAAAGATGCCGAGGTTGGAACCACAGCCTGCGAGCGTCTCATATTCTGGTCCGTCCACGGTGACAACCTGCCCCTGGTACGGACCGGTCTGCAACTCAAAGTCATCGATCCCCTTGGAGCAAGCCATGGTGCAGCCGTACCAGCAGCCGTCAACCGTGGTCTGATTGAATTCCTTCAGATAATGATTAGAGTAGAGACGGTGCGCGTCCTCGTGAGCGCCGTATCGGAAATTGTGGGTGGGCAGCAGGTCATAATCATCCATGATCTCGACCAGATGAGCCGTTCCGACCGTGCGCATGTGGCACTGCAGGTGATCGAAATCGTGCATCTCGCGGTGCATCTTGAGTCCGACCCGGTTCACTCTCTTGCGGTCGGCCGGTTGATTAGAGTCCGAGTTGACCCCACTCTGTTTCACCACCAATGCCTTGATTCCCTTGTCACGAAAGACAGTGCCAATCCCGCCCCGGCCGGCCTGCTTGAGCCGGATCTTTCCCCGACCCACATCGTACCAGCTAAAGTTCAGACAGCCGAACAGGGAATGATCGGCGCCGGTGCCGGCACTCACGCTAGAGATATCGCGCTTTTCCTTCTCGGTATCGGCGAACATGGTCAAAGCGGCCTCGCCAACCGGGTAGCTATCGGTGGGCGCTCCGGGCGCCTCTTCGATGGTGATCCTGCCCTTGTTCCCATCGATCAGGACGATCACATCGCTGGCTGCCTTGCCCTGAATCTCGATCGCGTCCCAACCGGCGAACTTTAGCAGGGGGCCAAAATAGCCGCCCACATTGCTGTCCACCACCGAACCGGTCAGCGGCGAGATGCTGACACAGAGGGACTTGCCCGAGCCGGGAAAGGTCATGGTGCCACCCAGCGGACCGGACGAGATGACGATCTCGTTCTCCGGGCTATCCCACTTTGTGTCGGCGGTGATCCCGTTCCAGAGCCGCCAGAGGCCAAAACCGCGGCCGCCGATGAATATCTCTTTCATCTGCTCGGTGACCGGCCGCGCCTCTATCGTGTTGTCGGTGAGATTGATGTACAGCGTCTGGCCGGAATATCCCTTGACGATCTCGGCCCGCTCATAATTATATTCTGCCAGCACGGTGCGATTCTTCATTGTGTTCTCCAAATCTTGCGAGTTCCGGCCAACGTCAGCCACCATGGGAATCCTCTCCTGCGAATCGAACTGAGCGTGTCATCTCTGACACCGGGGCCGGAACATCGACATCCATCATATAGAGTGCATCGGCCGGACATTCATCGACGCATTTGGCGCAGGCGACGCACTTGAACGGGACGGTGCTATCGGGATCGACGTACATGACCGATGTCGGGCAAAAGCCAACGCATGCGAGGCAACCCACACATTCCTTCTTTCGAATGCGCACCAGGCCGTTCTTGGCACGGTAGAGCGCCCCCGTCGGGCAGACCGCTATGCACTCCCCACACTGGTCACAGAACTCGATCGCGCACTCGCCGCCGGCCGCCTCGGGGGAAGACACACGGATTGCCGACTTGACCAGGTCGGGGACCTTGAAGAAAGTCATGGCGCAGATCTCTTCACACGCGCCGCATGCCACACAAAGCTCCGATCGAACCGCTAGAATTCTCATAGCTTCCTCTCTGCCAGAACGAAAACGGTG
>DAOUVM010000230.1 GCA_030667645.1 Ardenticatenales bacterium
GAGTGCCGCAGCGGGTTCGGTCCCAACTTGCGTATCCGCTCTGTCATCTCGGTGGCCACCTGGGCGAATTGGGCTCCCATCGCCGAAGACAGGTTGACCATGGCTATGCGGTCACTCTCCATTCCAATCGCGTTTAGAATTTTCTGAATATACTTGACGCGTTTCTTGGCGACCAGATTACCTTCCAGGTAATGACAATCGCCTTCCAGTCAGCCCGCGACCATCACCCCATCCAGTCCGCGCTCAAGGGCGCCAAGTGTCTGGATTACGTCCAGTTTGCCCGAACAGGGGATTCTGACAATCCGCAGATTGGGCGGGTACGTGATGCGCATCGCCCCTGCCAGGTCGGCCGCCACATAGGCGCAGTGATGGCAGCAGAAAGCAAGGATTCCCGGCTCAAAGACATGGTTCTCGCTCATGTGCCTTCCTCCAATTCCGTCTGACCGCTCTTACGCCCCGACGTAGAGCCGGGGCGCGCCGACCGGCGATTCCATGGCTCTACAAAAAGCCTCAATCTGGGCTTCCACCTGCTCATTCCGGTAATGCAGCAGTTGGATCGCTCTGGCTGGGCACTCGCCAACGCAGATGCCACAACCCTGACACTGGGCGGGTTCGATGTAGGCTGCGCCGGCGATCCCTCAGATTCCCGTCAGACCTGTCCGCACTTCGGGCACATCGAACGGACAAACCCGAACGCATGTCAGGCAACCGACGCACTCTTCCGGGTCCACCTGGGCAACCACGCCTCCAACCTCCAGGGCATCCTTGCTTAAAATCGTCATGGCACGGGCGGCCGCTGCCTGGGCCTGGATAATGGTCTCATCCAGCAATTTGGGATAGTGGGCTGCCCCGGCCAGGTACACCCCATCGGCCGCAAAGTCAACCGGGCGAAGCTTGACATGGGCCTCCATGAACCAACCATCCAGGTCTACACCTACCTTGAGCGCCCTGGCCAATACGTCCGCGCCAGTGGACGGCACCATCGGTGTGCTGAGCACCAGCAGATCAGGGCACAACTCTAGCGTTTGTCCCAAGGTCTGCTCACGGACTCTAATTCTCAGCCCCTTCTCAGTCGTCACCGCGGGCTTGCGCTCAAAATCGTATCGGATGAACAAGACTCCCTGCCTGCGAGCCTCGGTGTATAGCCGCTCCTTGAGACCAAACGTGCGGATATCTCGGTAGAGCACCGTGACGCGGGCCGCCGGGCGGAGTCGTTTGAGTATGAGCGCGTTCTTGATGGCCGCGGTGCAGCAAATGCGGCTGCAAAACCTCTCGGCCGGCAGGCCGGCGCAGAGGATCATCACAATAGAGTCGGGCAGGCCACCAGCTATACGATCCTCGCCGCTACGTGCAACGCAGGCCGCCATCAATTCCTCAAACTCCAACAGGGTCAGGATCTTTGGGTGGGTACCGTAACCGTACTCTGGCCCGCGATACTCCTGTCCGCCGCTGGCGACGATTGTCGCCCCGTGGGCTACCTCCGTCTCCCCCACGGGCGTCTTGAGGACAGAGATGAAGTTCCCCTTTAATCCGCTCTACCTGACCAACTCCGTGCCCAAGTAGATCTCAATCAGAGGCTCAGTCTCCACGCGCCCGATGAGGTCATGCAGGTACGCTTGAGGATCGGAACCACCGAACCCCTGACTTGGCGCTTTCGCGGATTCCCCGATTTCCCACTCCATCAGATAGTGTAAATGGCGCAGATTGCCGCCCAATCGCGTCTCTCGCTCGACCAGTGTTACGGCGATCCCCTGAGCGGCCAAGGTCAACGCCGCGTTCATCCCGGCCGGGCCGCCGCCGACTACCAATGTCCGTTTGTGAACGGACACTACCGAGGTCGTCAGAGGCTCCAGCCGGTTCGCCCTGGCCACAGCCATGCGGACCAGGTCCCGCGCCTTGGCTGTCCCCGCTGCCCAATCATCGCCATGAACCCACGAACACTGGTTGCGGATATTCGCCATTTCAAATAGGTAGGGGTTCAGACCAGCCGCCCGCAGGCTATCCTGGAAGAGCAACTCGTGGGTCATAGGAGTGCAAGCCGCCACTACCACCCGGTTCAGTTCCAACTCTTTGACGCGCTCAGAAATGTGGGTGATAGAATCCTGCGAGCACGTGTACAAATTGTGCTCAGCGTGAACCACGCCGGCCAGGCTCTGGGCATATTCAGCCACGGCGGGCACGTCGAGGTAACCACCGATGTTCGAGCCACAGTGGCAGACAAACACGCCCACGCGTGGCGTCTCTGCGCTCACGTCCCGCTCCGGCGGGTATTCCTTCTCCTTCGTCAGGGTCCAGCGAGATCGGCTCAACAATCCGCCGGCCTCCGCCGCTGCCCCGCTCCCATCGACCACCGACTCGGGGATATCCATCGGTTCGCGAAACGAGCCAATGGCATACACTCCCGGCCGGCTGGTTCGCAAGGGAGAGAAGGGGGCTGTGTGACAAAAGCCATGATGATCCAGTGCGATTCCCAGCCTGCGACCCAGCTCGCGCACGCTCTCTGATATCTCCATGCCAACAGAGAGGACAACCAGGTCAAACTCCTCTTCGAGAAGCACCGGATGGGCAGCGAGGGACGGGGTACTCGTCTCTCCTTCCCCTCTCGCCTCGCGTCTCTCTACTGGGACATAGCGTACCACCAGGTTCCCCGTCTGCGGGTTCTGCCGCACGGCAGAGATGCGACATCGGGTATACTGGACACCGTATTCCTCCCGCGCCCGCCGATAGTATTCTTCGTACCCCTTGCTAAAGGCCCGCATGTCCATCATAAAGACGTGAACATTGGTATCCTTTTCGTGTTCGATCGCCATGACGGCTTCTTTCGTGGCATACATACAGCAGACCGAGGAGCAATAGTCATGCAACTGATCACGAGAGCCCACACATTGCAGAAACGCAATCTTTTTCGCCTTTGCCCCGTCTGACGGCCGCCGAACATGACCAAGCGTCGGCCCGGAAGCGCTGAGCAGCCGTTCGAACTGAAGCGATGTGACCACATTAGGGTAGCGGCCAAAACCGTATTCCTGAGAGCGTTCGGCGGCGTAGGGCTGAAAGCCGGGCGCCAAGATGATGGCCCCGACGTTCACGGTCTCGGTCCGAGCGACCATATCGTGAACAACGGCATCCGCCTGACAGATGTACTCGCAACTCAAACACTCGGAGCAAATGCCGCAGGCCAGGCAGCGAGCCGCCTCTGCCTGAGCCTCCTCATCGCTGTAGCCTGCCACCACCTCGTCAAAGGTGGACAGCCTTTGCTGAAGCGGGAGTCTGCCCATCGGCACTCGGGGCTCGGGCTGAACCTCCCCCCGTGCCACTCGCTGGCCAATCTCGGCGCGCGTCAGCTCTACCACGGGCAGCTCGAGCTTGGGCGGCGGCTCCAACTCTTCCCCGCGCAAATAGCGGTCGATAGATCCAGCCGCGCGATGACCAGCTTCAACGGCTTCAATCACAAAGGATGTGCCGGTCGTCGCATCGCCAGCAGCAAAGACACCGGGGCGGGTGGCGGCCAGCGTGTTTGGATTTACCGCAATGGTGGACCACTGGGTGACACCCACACCCATGCTCTCTGGGATAAAGGCGAGACCCGCCCGCTGGCCGACCGAAAAGATGACATTGTCACAGTGGACCACATGCTCCGAGCCAGGAATCGGAACCGGCCGACTCCGGCCGGTCTCGTCAGGCAGCCCCTGCTCAGTGTGCACGCACTTGAGGCCTACGACGTGGTTGCTGCCACCGATCACTTCCAGAGGAGTCGTCTGCCAATGGAAGATGATCCCTTCCTCCTCGGCGTGGTGCATCTCTTCGTCATCAGCGGTCGCTTCCTCACGGGTGCGGCGGTAATACAGGTGCACCTCGGCCCCCAGCCTCACGGCCGTGCGAGCCACATCCATGGCCACATCGCCCGCGCCGACGACGGCGACGCGCCTTCCAAGGCCGGGCGGGTTGCCCAGACGGACATCGCGAAGGAACACGGTGTTCAGCAATACTCCTTCGAGGTTAGCTCCGGGGATGGGCAAACGCACCCCTTCATGGGCTCCAACAGCGATGAGCACGGCGTCAAACCCTTCGCCGAAAACATCATCCAGACTCTCCACGCGCGTGTCCAGACGCAACTCCACCCCCAGGTCTAGAATGTCCTGGACCTCGCGGTCGATGACCTCGGTCGGCAGTCGGTATTCCGGGACACCCACACGCAGCATCCCGCCCGCCACCGGCAACGCCTCAAAGATGGTGACGGCGTACCCGTTCCGACACAGATCCTGAGCGGCCGTCAGCCCGCAGGGTCCGCCGCCGATGATGGCAACCCGCTGATCATATCTGCGCTCGACCGGCTCCAGCGGAACCCTGGGTTGGGCATAGACCCTATCCGTGATGAACCGTTTCAGTGCCCGGATGTTGATGGACTCGTCCAGCTTGCCCCGGTTGCAGGCGTCCTCGCAACGGTGGTTGCAGATGCGGCCGCAGATACCGGGGAACGGATTGTCCTCCTTGATCACCCGCAGCGCATCCTCGTAGCGCCCATCGCGGATCAGCGCAATGTAGCCCTGCGCTCGCTGCCCGGTGGGGCAGGCATCCCGACAGGGGGCGATTCCCAGCTTTTCAATGGCATAGGTGTTTGGAACTGCCTGGGGGTACATCTTGAAAGCAGCGCGGCGCGAGGAGAGGCCAGCGTTAAAGTCGTCAGGCAGAATGACAGGACAGGCATCAGCGCAATCGCCACAACCCACACATTTGTCCGGATCAACGTAGCGCGGGTTGTGCCGGACGCGAACATGGAAATCGCCGGCAGTGCCGGCTACGTCAATGACCTCGGCGCAGTTCATCAACTCGACATTGAGATGCCGGCCGACGCTCACCAGCTTGGGACTAACGATGCACATGGCACAATCGTTGGTTGGGAAGGTCTTGTCCAGTTGCGCCATGTGGCCGCCAATCGCGGACTTGGGCTCAACCACGTAGACCCGATAGCCGGTCTCGGCTAGGTCCAGTGAAGCCTGGATCCCGGCAATA
>DAOUVM010000150.1 GCA_030667645.1 Ardenticatenales bacterium
GCAATACGGGGAACTCTTCCGGCCCCCACCTTCACCTGGAGGTCCGAGTTGGGAAGAATGACTATGATCACACGCGCGATCCGGCGCTGTGGATTGCTCCATACGAGGCATGGGGAACCCTGGCCGGACGCGTGACCACGGCCACAGGCGCCTTTGTCGAGAACGCGACGGTTGTGGTGCGCCCCATTCCCTCCGGCCGGGATGCTGGCCTCGACGACTCTGATGTGCGCATCCTCACTACCCACGCCAGCAGCCAGGTTAACCCGGATGATCGCTGGGGGGAGAACTTTGTAGTGCCTGACCTTCCGGCCGGTACATACCAGGTAGTGGCACAAGCCATGGGAGAGTCACTGCGAGCCGAGGTGCAGATCCGGGCAGGTGTCACCGCTTTTATCTGGCTGCACAGCGTCCAGACTCCTACTCCCACCCCTACACCTACGCCCACCTCCAGCCCTTCTCCCACGCCCAGCCCTCAGCCTTGACATGGCCGAACATAGGTGCCAAGGTGTCAGCTACAAGGAGTCGCGGTTGCTGTCCGGATTCGCTCCCAGCGTTACTGGTTTTCGTGGAGGGTCGACACCCCCCAGCCCAGTCCCAGACGCTGGAGCAATCGATCTTCTGTCCGCAAGCGATTCGGTGATGGAGCGATCAAGAGGACAGAGCCAAGCCACCCGAGTTTGAACACCATTCCTACCGGCTCACCCTCCCTGGGCATCTCCCTGGGGGTTGGTGCAATACCGAGCGGCTGCGAATCTTCCGGCCCACGATCCCCATGATGAGCCTCCCGCCAGGGGCAAGAAAGCGCCAAACGAATAAGACCCGGTGCCGCTGTCTAGCCTTCGATGATGCTATTGATGGTGAGCCTGCGCAGAGCGTAGGCCAGGCCATCACTGAGTAGAGGCGATCTCCTCTCTGATAGCGTGTCCCAGCCGCTGGATCCCAACCCGAATCTTGTCAGGCGGCATGCAGGAGAAATTCAGCCGCATGTTGTTTCGGCCGCGACCATCAGGGTAGAAGGCAAAGCCGGGAACAAAGGCAACCTTGGCCTCCAGCGCCCTCTTTAGAAGCTTCTCTGTATCCACGGTCGGTGGGCAGCGCACCCAAAGGAACAGCCCGCCCTGCGGCCGAGTCCAGTCCACCCCCTCCGGGAAATGCTCTTCCATCGCCTCCAGCATCACATCCCGACGCTCACTGTAGACCCTGCAAATGTCGGTGACATGCCGTTCGAGGATTCCCCGGCTGGCGATATCGTACGCCAGCATCTGCACAAACGTGCCGGTGTGCAAATCTGCTCCCTGTTTGGCTTGCACCAGCCAGTCCATCACTACTTCCGGCGCTATGATCCAGCCCAGCCGGATACCGGGCGCCAGGGTCTTGGAGAACGTTCCCAGGTAGATGGTGTTCTCTTTGTGCAGCGAGATGATGGGTGGAACATGCTCGCCCTCAAAGCGCAGTTCACCATAGGGATCGTCCTCAACGATAAAGACATTGTGCCGGGCAGCGACATCCACCAATTTTCGGCGCCGTTCCAGAGGCAGAGTAGTTCCGGCCGGGTTGTGGAAATTGGGCAGGACGTAGATGAACTTGACCGGATTCCTCTCCAGCAGCTCTTCCAGTTTGTCAACCTGCATCCCATCATCGTCCAGCGGAACGGTCACAAAGCGCGGCTCGTACGCATTCCAGGCCTGAACCGCTCCCAGATACGTAGGCGCCTCGGTCAACACCGTGTCCCCAGGTGAAATGAATACCTTCCCCAACAGGTCCAACGCCTGCTGGGCACCGTTGGTCAACAGGACATTTTCCGGCACGGCCGGGACCCCGTACTTTGCCACCTTTTCGGCCAGAAACCGGCGTAGCGGCAAGAATCCTTCTGTCTCGCTGTACTGCAGCGCACGTTCAGGGCTCTCTTCCAGCACAAAAGCGCTCGACTCTCGGAACTCCCGCACCGGAAAAAGTTCCGGTGCCGGCAACCCGCCAGCGAATGATATGACGTCCGGCACCCGCGTGAACTTGAGCAACTCGCGAATCATTGAACGAGTCATTCGCTTGGTGCGACCGGCAAGAACTGATTGCCAGTCTGTTGTCCATTGATCGTCCTGCATAGGTGTGTCCTCCCACTAGAACAGCGTTCAGACCCCTCGACTGCCCTTCCGGCCACAGAAACAAATAAAGATGATACTTATTTGCCCAACCTGTCTGGCGATGCTATAATCATCCACCACACGTCATTGTATTTTGGTTTCGCCGACCATGCAATATGAGGTATGTAACCACTTCGCCAACAAATGCTCATCCGCGCAGGTAGGGCAATAGATCACCTGGGGTATGGACCCATGCAGACTAGAAGGCAGGAAATCCTGATGATCCTCAAGCGGCAAGGTGAATCGACCGTAGTCCAGCTTGCCGGAATGCTAGATCTGACGCCGGTGACCGTACGCCATCACCTGGATATCCTGAGAGCCGATGGTCTGCTTGAGGCTTCCGCCATCCGCCGACGGCATGGCCCAGGTCGCCCGCGGTTCATCTATACCCTCACAGCCGAGGCTGCTGACTGCTTTCCCCAGTGCTATGACGACCTCGCCAATGAATTGCTAGATGAGATGCAGACCAGACTGGGCAAACAGGAGACCAGAGATATTCTGAATGCAATCGCCACCAAGAGACTTGAGCAAGCCCCAGCGCAGGACCTGAGCCTTTCGCTGGAAGAGAGGCTAAAGCACACGGCAGCCTACCTCACGGAGCAAGGCTACATAGCCAGTTGGGGGAAGGAAAAAGGCAACTGGTTCATCCGAATCTGCAACTGCCTCTACCAGAATGTCTCATCCCACCATCCCGAGCTATGCTCCATAGATCTATTGGTGCTGGAACAACTATCCGGGGAGAAACTCGAGCGCGTGCAGAGCATGCCAGACGGCTACCACGCTTGCGTCTACCAGGTTGTGCGAGCAGATTGAGATCAACCTCCCCTGGCTGATTTTCCAAGACGGACATCTTCTTTTTGACAACGAGCCAAATCGCTGTTACAATTCGTCAGCCTTTGCTGTCAGGCAATGCCTGACAGCTCGGGTCCGGTGAAAACACTGATACAAGGAGCAAGACTCGTGACCACAACTGTCGAGAAAAGCAACACGATTACGATTTCCGATCTGGCGGTCGAGAATGTCCGAAAGATGATGGAAGAGAGAGAACTCTCCGGCCACTGCCTGCGCGTCTATGTTGCCGGCGTTGGGTGTGCCGGCCCCCAATTCGGATTGGCGATCGACAAGGCCCCACAGGATGATGATACCGTGGTTGAATCAGACGGCCTCCGGATTCTGGTCGATCCCAATAGTTTGGTCTACGTGGATGGAGCGTCTATCGAGTACGCTAACGGCCCGCAAGGGAGTGGTTTCCGGATCAGTAATCCGAACCCAGTTGCCGGCTCGGCCTGCGGCTCCTGTGGAGCCGGTTGCGGATAGAACCAATGGCGCGCCTTCAGGTCACCCTGGTTTACCCGGGGATTGCCGGCCGCGGATTCAACAGTCTAAGACAGGGAATGGATGCCGGGTGGATCTCTCACGGCCTGGCGTCGATTTCAGCGGCCGCCAAGGCGAAAGGTTTCGACGTCAACCTGATTGACCTGCGCGCCTTGAAAGGGTGGGATCATTTTCGTGAGGTGCTGGCCGAGCGCAACCCAGACATAGTAGGCCTCACAATGATGAGCGTGGACTATAACCCGGTCCGTCGCTCCTGCGAGATTGTCAAAGAGGTCAGCCCACACACCACCATCGTTGTTGGGGGCCCGCACGTCACCATAGCTCTGGGAGACTCGCTGCGCATTCCCAACGTCGACTATTTGGTGACTCACGAGGCTGAGATTACCTTTCCCCGCTTGCTCCAACAGATCGCCGCCGGTAGCCCGCCCACTCAGCGCGTGGTGCGTGGCGAGCCGCCCGATCTGAACCTGATCCCCTTTGCCGATCGCGATCTCTTTCTGGACGAGTGGCGCAAGTTTGGCTATGACCTCGAGTCGCCTGAGGTTCCATTTGTTAAAGAGTTGCCGCCCCCTTTTGTCACCATCATCGCCGGTCGAGGCTGTGTGTACAATTGCGCCTTTTGCAAACCGGGTGAGGATTACCTCTTTGGCAAGGAGAGCCGCCGGCGCTCGGTGGAGAATGTGATTGAGGAACTCGAGCTGCTGCGGGACAGATACAACTTTGGCAGCTTTATGTTCCACGATGATTGCCTCACAGAGGACCGCGAGTGGATATCCGAGTTCACCCGCCGCTACCAGGAGGTCGATCTCGCACGGCCCTTCTTCTGCCAGTCTCGTGCCGACATTATCGTCAAGCACGAGGACATGGTTGACCGGATGATAGAGGCAGGACTGAAGGGTTATTTCATAGGCTTTGAAAGCGGCAATCCTCGAGTCCTGGGTAAGGTATTGCGAAAGGGAACCTCCGTAGAGGAAAACTATCAGGCCGCCCGGATCTGCCGTAAAAAGGGGATCACCATTTGGGCCAACTATATGTTGGGCATTCCCACGGAAACCAAGGCAGAAGTAGCAGACACAGTGCGGATGTTAAAGGAGATAGACCCGGACTATTATAGCCCGGCCTTTTTCACCCCCCATCCCGGTACAGACCTGTACGACTATGTAGTACAGCACGACTTGAGCCGGATTACGGACTATGATAGCTACCGACGCAATCCAACTGAGCCGAAAATCCGGGGACAGGACTATGAGTTCCTGAGGTGGGCTCGGGAGGAGAGCATGCGGCGCAAGCCGGTCAATCGCCTGAGACGCTGGGTCAACCACCAACGAAGGCGATTCACGTGGGAGAAACTGGTGCGCAAGCTAGGCCTGTCCCGCTCGTCGTCTGCGAACGACAGACATCGCCCCCCGATCGCATCTGCACCTTCGGCTTGATCATGGCCGGCTCTGCATCCCGTCAGACCTGACCTCCCCGCCGCAGTTTGGGGCTTGCCGGCCGGTTTCTCAGGGCATCTCGCCTCCTCCGCGCCGCTTTACCAGCCACAACGGCCCTTTCGGCGACAGCTTGTAGCTCGCCGCAATCTCTTCATCTTCCCAGGTCAGATAGATGGGACGCAGGCCCAGATGCCGGCCTATCATGGTCTGCAGCGCTTCTCTGCCCAGCCCGGCCGGGCGCAAGTCGAGTCCCGGATGATTCACTGCCAGGACTTGACGATACCAGGCATGGCGCAGAAAGGTCGGAATGATGGGCACCAGGTCCTGGCGTTCATCCAAGGCATAGCACGCATACCACATGCCAAAAGTGTGCGCGTCGCCATGGGTGAAAACCAGGGCATCATCCGCGGCCGCTTCCAGGGATCCGGCGACAAACTCACTGGCGCCCCGGTCATCACTCAGATCCATCGCGCCCCACTGCACGATGACCAACACAGTTGGCAACAGCAGACAAGCCGCAATACACGCAGCGCGCGCATAGGGCCTACCACGCCCCATGCGCAGCAGCCGGCAGCAAACGAGCCACAATCCCACTGTGAGCCAGACTGCAAGCATCATCAGCGCCGGAAGAAGGTTGACCCAATAGTCTGACGTGCCATATCCGGCCGCATACCCGCCGAGCAGAACCGCGAACGTACCAGTCATGACTCCGATCACTGGATCCCGAAGCAAAAGCCAGACAAAACCGACCAAAAGAACAAGAAAGATCGGCCAATAGTACCCGGCCGTCAAGTCCGTCACCCACCCGACCAATCGCGCCAGCACATCAGCCGGGGAAGGTTCCAACACGTTATGACGGTATCGAGCAGCGAGCACTAGGCGGCTGAATCCATCCCAGGTCTGCGGGTTCTCCCAGTTGATCGGTGGCATCCGGCGAGCCGCCCACGGGAGATAGGCGTACGGCGCCAGCCCAATACACAGGGCGCCACCGGCCGCCAGCAGCGTCCGCCAGCGGAGATGTTTCCGGCCGGCCACCAGTGCTACCAGCACTGCGGGCCCGATGAAAGCGATCGTCAGATGGTTCGTCAGCCCCAGACCAATTATCCATCCGGCCCAGGGCAGCCCTCGGCCGGTTCGCATCCACCTCAGCAAGCACCAGAAAGCGGCTGCAACGATCGCCAGGTGGAGAGAGTATACCTCGGTGATAAGAGCCTGGGACCAGACCAGCGGCACAAAAGCAAATATGAGCGCGCCGGTCATGGCCGCCCACGGAATCATGGTCCGCGCGACCCGCACGCGGGACGGGCCCGCCAGACGGTCCAGCACCTCGTGGATGATCCCGCCACACAGGGCGACAGCGACCGCAGCCATAACTGCGGAAAACAGGTTGCCGGCCGCGGCCGGCTCTTCCAGCGGCAACAGGACCATGGAGAGATGGAGAAAGAGCGTGTAGGTCGGATAGCCGGCCGGATGAGGAACACCAAGTGTGGCGGCGGCGGCTAGGAAATCGCCTCCATCTGCACCCCTGTGAGACCAGGTCAGACCGGGCGCCGCCGTCATCAGGTAGATGGAAAACGTAACAAGAAACAA
>DAOUVM010000275.1 GCA_030667645.1 Ardenticatenales bacterium
GCCGGCTCTCGATGCCGGTTTCTCAACATCTAGTTGACCACTCTACTCGCTGCGCAAAGCGCACCTTGCTCGGAGAGCTGCGCCGCATCTATTCGGTCGGGGCGTCCGCCCGAGAACCTGCCCAGCCACTGGATCAGGCAGGCGGTAAAACAACGGCCCTTCCAGCCACTGCCAGCGCGGAGCGGCAATATCCTGGCTGATCGCCGGCCCCAACGCGACGTGCAGTGCGGCGACGACGGTGATATTGACTGGCTCACATGAAAGCAGGGACGGGCTAGATCCTATCACAAGGCCAATTGACGTTGAACAGCCATCAGAGGCTGGTCACACTATAGCAGCGGCCGCTAGGGCCGTCAAGATGCGTTTCTTGTATGGTGGTCACTCTGGCCCGTCCGGGCATCTTCCGGACCCGAGAAGCGACACCATTATGGGAGATACCTCTGAGCTTGGTTCACAGGCGCCCCTTGCACAGGAATCGACGGAGTGTAGAATAGGTCACGATCTTCTCCGCGCGAGCGAGGCAAGCTCTTGAGCCACCATAGCTTTCCTCCCTTGTGCCAAGATCAGGCGCACCTGACCCTTGGATAATGAAACCGGAATCCTGCCGATAACGCACACTGCTAGCAAAAGCCATGATCAAAGCGGCCCTGTTTGCTGCGGAATAGGAAAAGAAAGGAGTAGTTTATGCTTGATTATTCGTTCGATATGGTGTTTGCGTCCCGTCGTTCGCCGACAATCGGCCGAAAGGGCATGGCTGCCACATCCCAGCCACTGGCGGTGGCAGCAGGGATGGAAATCCTGGGCCAGGGGGGAAACGCGGCTGATGCGGCCGTGGCGATGGCGGCTGCCCTTGGTGTCACCGAGCCGACTTCGACCGGCATTGGAGGAGACTGCTTTTCCCTTTTCTATGACGCATCCGGAAAGCAGGTGACGGCTCTGAATGCTTCCGGCCGGGCCCCCCTGGAGCTGACGCTGGACAGAATCCGGCAGGATGGGTATGCGGATGGCCTGCCCATGTTTCATCCCTACACCATCACCGTGCCGGGATCATGCGCCGGGTGGTGCGATCTGATAGCGCGGCATGGCGCACTGCCCATCGCGACCATACTCGCTCCGGCAATCCGTTTGGCGGAGGAGGGTTTTCCCGTCGCCCCGGTGACCGCCCATTTCTGGAAACGTGGCGTGGAACGACAACTGCGCCACGCGCCCGGGGGTCTAGAGTTGACCATTGACGGCCGGGCGCCAAGAGCGGGGGAGATATTCCGCAACCCTCAGTTGGCACGTACCTACAAGGTGGTTGCAGAAGGGGGTTCGGCCGCCTTTTACCAGGGTGAGATTGCTCCCGCGCTAGCAGCAGCGGTTCAGGGTGCTGGTGGCCTGATGACAGTTGAGGATCTGGCCACCCATTTTAGCACCTGGGAGACCCCGATCAGCGCCGATTATCGCGGGTTTCGTGTTTGGGAATGTCCCCCGAATGGGCAGGGTCTGGCTGTGCTGCTGGCGCTGAACATCCTGGAAGGGTTTGACCTATCAGAGCTACCTCCGCTGTCGGCCGAACGGCTGCATCTGGAAATCGAAGTCATGCGACTGGCATTTGCCGATGCGCGCTGGTTCATCGCCGACATGTCGACGAATCCCGCACCGGTGGAAGCTCTGCTGTCCAAGGGTTATGCTGCACAACGCCGCAAGCTGATCGACCGGGCAAGGGCCACCGTTGACCAGCAGCACGGCGTGCCCACGCAAAGCTCAGATACCGTCTATCTCACGGCAGTGGACCAGGTTGGCAACGCCTGCTCGCTCATCAGCAGCAACTACATGGGCTTTGGCACCGGAATCGTACCGCGAGGATGGGGGTTCAGCCTGCAGAATCGGGGTCAGGGCTTTAGCCTGCAGGCAGGTCATCCCAATGTACTCGCGCCTGGGAAACGTCCTTACCACACGATCATCCCAGCACTGATCACCCATGCTGACAATGATGACCTGTTTGCCAGCTTTGGTGTCATGGGCGGTTTCATGCAACCCCAGGGACACATGCAGGTGGCGGTGGCCCTCGTTGATGACCGGCAGGACCCACAAGCAGCTCTGGATCGACCTCGCTTTTGCATCCCCGGTGGAGATGCCGGCAGCGCGGTCGATCTGGAAGAGGGAATACCGGCCGATGTGGTCAGCTCGCTGGCAAAGATGGGTCATCAAGTCAAGTCCGTCGGCGGGTTTGGCCGAGCTGTCTTTGGAAGGGGGCAGGTGATTCTACACGATCGTGAGGAAGGGGTGTTGTGGGGGGGCAGCGACCCGCGCGCCGACGGGTTGGCCATGGGGCTGGTGTAATACTTTGCATTTGTTGAGGGATAACTTCCCGTTCTGAATGGCGACTCACAAGTAGAGCGGTCACAAAACGCCCAGGTTGTTTCTGAACAAGCACTTTGCGGACGGTCCCTGGAGGAAAAGCATACAGTCAAGGCATGTTCGCTTCATACACGCGCTGCAACGGCTACAAGCGGCATTGGCTTTGGATGCTTGATACGGTATCTTGAGCGCTTTATTCCGGTGCTGCAGGCAACTGGCGAGAGCTGCTTGTCGTGGTCTTTCTTCACTGTCATTCATTTCTTACGGTTCCCAACAGGGAGGGGGCGGCAAACCCCCAGGACCGTAATGTAACATAAGGTGGGAACTGTCGCCACCGTCAGAGACAAAGCACACCAGGCGCATTGGAGGTCGCGGCCGGTCAGGGAATCAAATGTGGTATTCAGAGAAAGGCTCCAGCGGCGACGGCCGATCACCTTGACAGTGCTCCCCAATGTCAGCAGTGTTGCTCCGGAGAGAATCCTCCACAATCCGGCGCATTACCGCCAGGCAAGATCCCGCACTATGTGGTATGGTCTACGGAGACCATAAGACCGTGCTGGGTCCCACTCATTGTCTCTCGGCCTGCCGGCAACATTTGTTGCGTTATGTGACAACTATGCCCCTCCCTCTTGGATAGCTGCAGGAAATCGATGATATTGGGATTGGCCTGGACACTCATCGGCGGCCGTCTGCAAAGTGGCGAGCGCCGGGTCAAGTTGCAGACGCACGGCAGCCTTGAAAGCGTCCCACAGGACCCTGAAACACTCGCGCTGGTAGCGGATCAACTTGGGCCGGATGTCATCGCGCACTCGGGAAGTATGGATACCAAAAAGCCAGCCCGGTATCACGTCAAGCGGTAGACAAAGGGTATCAACCGGGCCACCGGCACGTATATCTCGCCATTGGCCAGCTTGACCTCCGTCAGTTCGTCGGCATAAACGACGATGATCTTTTCCTCTACGGGATCCAGTGTCGCTTTGTCGATCATGGGGTAATATCCCTATGGGTGCCGGATTCGCCGCCTTGGGCCCCTAGCTGGGAGTGTACATCAATCTGGACAGATCATGCTCGTTGCCTTGCATCTGAACCAGCCAGCACTGGGTGATGGTTCGCGCCAGAGCGTCAGGGCAACCGCAGGTCGTGAGCCAACAGAGAACATCGCCCGGCATCCAGCGCAGCAATCTTGGATTGATCTCTCCGGGGGGTGTCAGCATGTAGACACAGAGATTGTAGTGCTGGGAGTGTGCAGGGCTGCTGGTCAAGAGGCTGGCGCTCAAGGATACTGCGACTCCCCTACCCCAACGGACACCTTGTGCGCCAATGTCGGTTCGGTTCCACCCGGCCGGGGTTAACAGTAACTAGGCGGCATCATCCATGGTTACCATCGCCCGCCCGCCGAGAGCGGGGTCGCGAAACGATGAGGTTTTTTGGGGTTACGGGCTGCCGGCCGTACTGCGGCCGGCAGCCCCTTGAGGAATGGGCATCCTGTCTCCGCGATTGGAGACAGGATGCCCGTGATCCAGGTTGATCCTAAATGTCGCGCCCCATCTCGCGCAGGACCGCCTCCAGAGCCTCGACAATTTCACGGTCCTGTTCGGGGGTGCCGACCGTGACGCGCAGGAATACGGACAGGTCGTACCCACCGCACGGCCGGACAATGACACCGCGCTCGAGCAGCTTCTGCTGGACGTCGGCGGCATCAGGGCCGATCTCGACCAGAATGAAGTTGGTATGGCTCTCGACGCAAAAGAGACCTAGACGGCCA
>DAOUVM010000135.1 GCA_030667645.1 Ardenticatenales bacterium
ACCAATCGCCTTGGTATAGTTATCCATCCCCCCGAATTCGCCCAGAAAGGTATTCAAACCCTTGAGGGTGCTCTGAAACGCGGAAAAGGCAAGAGGAAAAAGGCCAAAGGTGCCGATGATGACCAAGGCAGGGAGGAGAAATAGATACGCAGTCAGCGCTTCCTGCAATTTCCGCCCACGGCGCCCGGCAAACCAACGCGAGAATCCAGAGGGCTGCGCCGATGAGCCAACGTCGTTCGCCATTGAGATGTCGCTCACTTTCCACCTCGACCTAGCTGTCCATCCCTGCTACTCGCCAGAAACCGAGATGGAATGCGGACAAAGCTTCGAACCCATCGTGACAGATGCATCCTAGCGGAACTCATCAGTAGCGCACTATGGTACCACGAAAGCCGGACACAGGCAAAGCAATTTCACCGCACCGTTTTGTCCCGGTTTCACCCACAGCTCCACCAGCACCGATTGGCCCGCCCACACCACTGGCTTGGAAGAGCAGGCGGGCAAGCGGGCGGGCCCCGGGCCCCGCCCCTGGTGGTTGGGAGCGACCGGTGGGTAAGGAAACGGAGGGATTCGGGAGAGCGCGCCTGGGCGCCGGTCTCGGCAGTGGCAGTGGCATCACCGCTCGGCCTTGTCCGGCGTTTTGAACTTGAACCAAGTGGGGACAACGGTAACCAGGGCAAACCCAGCCGTAATCATGAATGGGAAACGCGGACTGACACGCTCCCAGAGCTGCGCCCCGAGCCAGGGCGCCGGCAGAGAAACCAGCCCCAGGCTACTGTGGAGCACGCCGGAGAATGTTCCCAACATCTTTTCCGGTACCACCTTTGAAATCAATGACTGGTACGCCGGACTCAGCAAACCCACACCGCCGCCAAAGATCACCCACGTCACTGCGAAACCCATAAAGGTGCTCGCCTGCAAGAAAACCACAAAAGCCGCAAACACCATCAGGAACCCCAGCGAAATGGGGACCCGCTCCCCATGCTTGTCCGAGATCCTTCCGGAAATAATGGGCGTACCCATCATGGCGAGAGAGAAAATCGATCCCAGAATGCCGATCTGCTCGATCGAAATGCCCCCAATCTGTTCGAGATAGAGGGGCTGCAACTCGTTGGAAAGCCGAAAAGCAATGTCCCGGACGCCGTCGGTGAGAAAGATCCAGGTGATCACCCCACCCCCGAACAGCATGCCGAACATGACCTTGAGGTTCGTTCGGAAAGAGACAACCGTCAGTTTGTTCGATCTTTGTTCCTGGGGAGAGCGCATGGTCGTCGCCATCCAGATGCGCAGTAGAGCCGCCAGCGTATACAGCACAGCCGAGACCAACAGCATGAGCTTGAACCCAAAAGAGCCCGCCAGAAACCCACCCAACGGAGGGCCCAGCACGCCTGTGATCTGAAAGATGGTGTCGGTAACCCCATACACCTTCCCGCGATTCTCCTCGGTCGAGTTCTCGGCGATAAAAGCCCCGAAACTTGGTCCAACCAGGGCGTACGGAATTCGACTCACCGCAATGGCTACCAGCATCCACTCCCAAGTGGGCGCCAGCAATATGGCAATGTACCCGATTATTCCCCCCACACTCCCGATGGCAATGGCGCTCAGCCGGCCGATAGAATCAGAGATCCAGCCACCCAGGATCTGCAGAACCAGGATGGCTGCGGAAGACAAGGTAAAGACCATACCCACTTGCGCCACGCTGGCGCCCAATTCAGTCAGGTAGATGGGCATCAGCATGGGGTACATGGCGCTGCCGGTGTTGGCGAGCACCATCGCGAACATGAACCATCGCATGATGGGTGAAAGCAGGGGTTGCTTTGCGCTCTTTTCCATTGGTTGTGCTCCTCCCTTATACCTTCACCCCCTGCAATCAGTTCACTCGTTTACGGCCCTCCAGAAAGGGCGTGTGCTCTTGCCATGCAATCGCCGCCGAGAGTGTCTCTGGCAATGCACACCCGGGACTGTCATAGAACCATTGTACTATCGAGTTGGGAGATTGACAGGTTCGCGGCTGGCGACATGCACCAATGCTTACCTACAGCGCACAACACGGGGGAATTCGGCCACGGTCTCTTGAGGCGAAACGACAGCGTGCGGCAACGTACCCGGATTCGGGAAACGCCACTCGCGGAAATCATAGCCGCAATCGTCTGTGTCCCGCCAGGCTGGGTACCGCTCCAGCGAGCGGCCGCCAGCCGAAACCCCGGCGTGAGGCAGGACACCGGGGAAACTACCGCTCCCCCAGGTCAAGACATCGACCGGGCGCCCGGCCGAGTCGAGCAGGAACAATTCATCTCCCCCATTTCCCAGCGCAAAACTCCCGGTCCCCCATGTAGGGTGCCGAATCAGATCTGGCACCTCGGGAGTCAGACCCAATAGCTCGTAATCAGGATAGTATCCATTCGCGGACAGAAAGCCGGCCGAACTCACGGCAACGATGGCTGTCTGGCGGTTTTCGATGATCGCCCCGGCCGGGAAGGTGAACATCGCTTCGAAATCATCTGTATCTACCGCGTCCCCCAACATCCACCCCGTCATGTCGACCGCGGCCGCCGTCGGATTATAGAGCTCGACCCACTCCTGGTCTTCGTCCAGCCCAGATGGATCGTACAGCACCTCCGAGACCAGAACGTGATCGGCCGAGCCGAGCCAATTGTGCTGAACGACAGGGAGGTAGATCAGGTGCGGCCAATCGCGCTCGAACATCTCGGCCAGGTAGGCAAAGGCCGCGCTCGATTCGACCTGAAGCGCCAGCTCCCGGTTGGCCTTGCTGGACAGCTCGGAGCCGTTGATGCTGCCCAGGTGCACGTATCTCCGGCCGTCGATCTCGACCAACACCATCTTGGTGTGGATTCCAAGCCCGGTTGGGTTGGCGAGTCGGCACTGAAGCCGCAGTCGTTCCTGCGCCGCAATCCCGCGCAGAAAGGCGCACGTTGCCCAGTTGCCACGAGGGTCAGTCGGGTCATCAAAAAAGCTGTCCAATAGAACCCGTACCCTCGCCCCCCGCCGGGCTGCCGCCAGGTATGCCTCCAGCCGCGGATTCGGGTCAGAAACCCGGTCGCTGTATCTGTCGCCCCAATAGGGAGGCTCGTACATCTGCTGCACCAGCACCAGATCTCCCTCCCCAGCTCGTGCCAGCAATCCCAGGAGCGCATCAGAGTCACGCAGGCTGTTCTCCGGTGACTGGATGATCTCAAATGAAAACTCGCCGTCAAGCGCGAGGGGGATCGAAAAGCGAGCAGTGTACGTCATCCAATCGGTCGCGGCGATGGGAGTATAGCCGGGCGGGAGGGGGTCGATAGAGGCAAACGCAACGATGTCCTGGTGGTTGATCAGGTCCATATCGAGGGCGAACAGGGTCTCCAGGTGGGCCACGACGCCGGGCGCATCGGTGATCAGGTAAACCCCGCGCTGCCCGGCCGTACCGTTGCCCTTGTCGTCAAAGGGCATGGATTTCAGGCTCAGGTTCTCCGAGCCGATCAGCGCTCGCTGCCCATCTATCACAATGTACTTGGCGTGCTGATGGGAATAGCGCCGATAGACGTCGCTCTCGGCATCGCTGACCGCAAAAAAGCACCGGCCCGAGGCCGCTTCGATCTCGCTGCACACCCATTTCTCCTGATCTGTGACGCCCCCGGGCGGGCTGCCGTCCAGCAGAACGGTGACAGAGACCCCGGCCGCTGCGCGTGCCGCTACCGCCTGGGCCAGCATGGTATTCTCAAAGGTGTAGCTATGGATCCACAAACTGCGCTCGGCCGCATCAATCTCGTCCGCCACCACGCGATAGAGCGAGTCCGGACCGATGGCTACCGTCAGGCTGGCAGTCTGGGTCAGTTGGACAGTGTGGAAAAAGCGCTCCAGGTCCCAGCCCGGATATCGCACCTTGCGGCCGTTGACCGGGTCGGCGGCATCCTGCGCCCAGTCCACGGCCGTGTCGGTGTCGACGACCGGCCGGCCACTCGCCTGATCCAGCTTTCGGTAGAGAATCTGTCCTGTTGTTCGCAGCGCGCCGGCACTGAAAGGCTGCACGGCCGTTCCACTCCAGCCCGCTTGACTCGCGTCACCCTCCTTGTACACCAGCACATCCTGAACCGCTCCATCCTGGTTGAGCAAAAGCACCTCATCACCATCGTTGGCGAGAACGGGCCAGGCGCCATCCAAGTCTGGTACCGTCGGGTCGCTGGCTCCCGCCTCGAAATCGGGAGAAAAGCCAAACTGGGCCCGGAACGCACCCGCTTCGTCGGCCAGCCAGATCGACTGCCCGGCCGCCAGCGTCACACTCGGCGGCAGAGATACTGCGATTAGACTCTGATCCGCCAGGCCCCAACCGCCGATCTCGGCCGGGGCGTTTCCCAGGTTGGCAATCTCAACCGCCTCGTCTGCCCCTTGCAGGGCAGAATAGTGGACTGCCGCCATCCGCACGGTGGGGGTATAGACCACTTCCGTCGTTGCACTGGCCCGGTTATCGGAAGAGTTGGCCTCTGGTGTGTCCGAAGCGACCGTCACAACATTGGTTACCTCCTCGGCTGTTCCATCTACGACCAGCCCGGTGAACGTCCAAGCCGCCAAAGCGCCGGGAGGCAGCGCCCCCAGCTCCCAGACCAACTCCCCGGAGGCCGGCCGGGCAAAGGCATAGCTGCTGCTCTGGGAGACAAAAGTAACGGTCGCCGGGAGCGAATCGGTCAAGATGACTGCACTCGCCGTCATCCGGCCGGTATTCCGCACGCTGACGGCATAGGTGATGGGTCCGCCGGCCGCCACCGACGATAGCCCGCTTTTCCCCACCACCAGATCGGCAAACCGAGCCGGATCCCCTACCAGGCTGCTCCATTCGGCCAGATTGTCATCCAGGTCCCTTTCCATGGCCTCTGTTGCGATGCAGGCGGCATTGGTGATGGTGCCCGTGGCCGCGTCAGTCAGCCGGCCGGTAAATGAGATGGTAACTGGACTCGCTCCGGGCGGCATAGCTCCCACTTTCCACACCAACGTCCGGCTGGTCGGTTGGGTCGGGAAAATAGGACCCGTGGAACGCAGGTAGCCAACCTCCGGCGGCAGGGTGTCCGTCACGACCACATCTGTTGCCGTCAGCTCCCCGCTGCTGCTCAGAAAGAGATCAAAAGTGATCTCTCCACCGGGCGACACCACCAGGGGGCCGGTTTTTCGGATGCTCACATCGGCCGCCACGCCCCTCGAGTTCCACGCTTTGGGCGTGCCGTTGATCGGGTTCCGGTCGGCATCCAGTCCATTGCGGATCATGCCGTCGTTGCCCCCCCAATTGCCATCGCTGTCTGGAGCAAACGGGTTTAGCCGCTCCATGCTGATATAGTCGGGGGAGCCGTTCCCGGCGGGCCAGCCGCCACCATCTCCGTTGGCGGTATCAACGATCTCATTGGCGGCATCCCGCAACGCGAGTGTCTCGCCATCATTGTGAAGGCCCGCTCCAAAACTGGTCGCCAGATCGGCCGGCACGTCGCCAACTGTGTTGTCATCGGTCCGCTCGATCAAATAGTAGCCATAGGGGGGAACGCTCTCCCCCAGCGTGATACTCAGGCCGCTGTCGGCCGATACCAGCGTCCAACCGCTCAACTCGACCGTGGCGCCGGTAGTGTTGTAGAGTTCAATCCATTCGTCGGCGGCAAAGGCGGCCGTGCCACCCCAGGCGACTTCGTTGATGACAACGGCGCCGGAGGTTGTCGATCCGCCCTCGGGGTCTCTGCGAGCACCGCCTGTCCGGGCTGGCACAGCAAGGACTGCCCCGGCGAAGAGCAGCCATCCGAGACAGAAAGCCAGCACCGCTGGTAGCGCTCGGTTCGCCGAAAGCATCTTTCGACCCCCTCTCACTTCCCTGTCATGGCTCTGCCTGCCCATCTCGCTACGGTATATGCACGGACCAGGAGGATCGCGAGCCCACCAATGGGACCACCCACCCCGAAACACGGACTGGGCGAAACAGCACTGGTATCTTTAGGCAGGCTGCACATTGCGGTAGGTGGCTCGACACCTGGGGCAGTTTACACCAGATCGACTCGCGGCACAAGCAGCAGGAGAAAACGCGCCCCCGCCAGTGCTTTGCCACCCGGCGCCAGGCTCTCCCGACCGCTGCCCGCAGAGCTACTGACGGCAGAGAGCCCAAGCACGAGAGAGACAATAGGAAAAAGACCCTATTGATATCGGGAGCAATGGGATGTATAATACCTCCAGGTCACTGGTCTGCCGCTGATCCACCAAACCGTTCGCAACGCCGCTGACATGCCTGCAACGGTACCAGTGTCCCCAGATCGCCGTGCCCATGGTCAATCGGCCGGGCTTGAGTTTGACGGTATCTCGGGGAAAGGAGGATACTCACCGGAAACATTCGAATCGGGGGTCCTCTTCAGGATCTGTGCCGGGTTGGTACCGGTGCCAGGTCCCAGTTTGCCAGTGATTGCGAGGAGCGATGTCATGGATATGTCAACCGAGGAGTTCCTGAGACTTTACCGAGAAGGAAGACGGGATTTCGCAGGGATCACTCTGCCAGATGCTGCCTTTCTGAGTGGGCTCGTCCTCCCCAAGGTGTCTCTGCGCGGCGCGCAATTGACCGCGATTAGGATGGAAAAGACCAACCTGACGAGAGCCAATCTGGAAGAAGCGAATCTGGAAGGGGCGAACCTGATCGGGACCAACCTGGAAGGGGCCAATCTGAAAAGAGCCAAACTGAGAGGCACCAAACTGATAGGGGCAAACCTGCATCGGGCAAGACTGATCCGCGCCGACCTTTACGAGGCGAACGTGAGCGAGGCCACCCTGACCGAGGCCAATCTTGGCGGTGCCAACCTGAACTTGGCCGACCTGAGCAGGGCGAACTTGAGCGGCGCAAGCATGCGCGACGTTGACCTGAGCGGGGCTTTCCTATCCAACTGCGACTTGAGGGGGACAAACCTGACCGGGGCAAACTTGAG
>DAOUVM010000142.1 GCA_030667645.1 Ardenticatenales bacterium
GCGCCTTTGGATTAGAGGTGGGAGCTCTCTGGGTGGGCTCCGCGCGAGCAGTACAGGGCCTGCCGGCCGACATTGGCCCGCTCATGGCCCAGGCGGCACAGACGACCGGAGCGGATATCACCGGGACGCTCGCCATCAATGATACCCGGGTCCGTGACCCCAGAACGCCGGCAGCAGTCCTCTCGGTTATCGAGCGCGCCGGCATCCGGGCCAGCCTCACGGTCCCCATTCTCGTAGAGGAACGGCGAACAGGCGGGTTCAGCCTGGCTGCGACCGAACCCCGCTCCTGGACCGCCGAGCAAGTCGCCATGGTAAAAGCCGTGGGCAAGCAGGTGGGAGCAGCCGCGGAACGCCTCCGGCTGCTGACGCAGGTCCGCGAGCAAGCCCACCGGATCCAGCAGACGGTGGATACCGTACCCGAGGGAGTGATACTGTTGAACGCAGAGTGCCAGGTCGTGCTGGCAAATCCTCTGGCACAAGAGTATCTCGATGCGCTCGCGAGCGCCCTGGCAACCGATCCCCTTCGGCCCGGCTTTGGCGAGAGGCTCATCCAGCTCGGCGGCTGGCCCCTCGCAGAGTTGCTCGCCCCACCATCTGACGAGCTATGGCACAAGCTCCAGATCAAAGGCCCTCCGCGCCGCTCTTTTGAACTGATTGCTCGGCTGATACAAGAGGACGTCAAGGCCAAGAGCTGGGTACTGGTCCTCCGTGACGTGACCGTTGAGCGAGAGATCCAGCAGCGGATTCAGCAACAGGCCCGCCTGGCAGCGGTGGGTCAACTGGCGGCCGGCATCGCGCACGACTTTAACAACATCGTCGCAGTCATCTTACTCTATGCTCAAATGTCACGGAACGCCAAAGGACTGCCCGACGAGGTGCGTAACCGCCTGGCAACCATCGAAAAGCAGACCCAACGCGCTACTGACCTGATCGACCAGATCCTCGACTTTGGCCGGCGCTCAATTCTGGAGCGGCGGCCGATGAACCTGCGGCCTTTCCTCCAAGAGCAAATCAGGCTGCTGGAGCGTACCCTGCCGGAAAACATCAAGATAATCTTTGATTATGGTTCCGATGACTATTCGGTCAGCGCTGATCCAACCCGGGTCCAGCAGATTACGCTGAGCCTGGCGGTAAACGCCCGTGATGCAATGCCCGAGGACGGGGGAAACCTGCTCATCAAGTTGGACCGCGTACGGATTAAAGATGTCAAGCTCATTCCGGTACCCGAGGTTCAGAGTTCGGGCCATGAGTGGGTGCGCATGTCACTATCCGATAGCGGCGCCGGCATTCCGGCCGCTGATCTGCCCCGCATATTCGAGCCCTTTTTTACCACCAAAGCGGTTGGGGAAGGCAGCGGGCTGGGATTGGCCCAGGTGTGGGGCATCGTGCAGCAGCATGATGGCTACATCGACGTCACCTCTCAAGTGGGACAAGGCGCCACCTTTGCCATCTACCTGCCCGCTCTGTCAACAGCCGCGCCGGACGTCAAAGAAGAAATGGCTGCGGACAAAGAGCCCACCGGCCGGGGAGAGACGATCCTGGTTGTCGAGGACAACGAGGAGATGAGGGAAGCGTTGGCAAGCAGCCTCGTGACCCTCAACTACCAGGTCGTAGAGGCGCGCAACGGCCGAGAGGCGCTGGAGATCTTTGATCAGCGGGCCAAGGCTCCGGCCGGCTCGGAGCAGGAACAGATCATGTTGGTGTTCAGCGACCTCATCATGCCAGAGATGGGCGCAAAACAGTTGGCCCGAGCGCTGCGGCAGCGAGGCCTGTCAGTGCCCGTGGTAGTGATGACCGGGCACCCACTGGGCAAGACTAGCGAGTTGAGAGATGCAGGCATCGTCGACTGGCTCCGCAAGCCGTCGACCATCACCCAGGTGGCCCAACTCGTAGCCCGAGTGCTCGCTAGTTTCTCCACCCTCTCCATCATAGCATTTGCCGCCAGCACTGCTTTCTGATACAAATGAGTCGCTCGGCTCTTGACAGAGTCACGCCGATCGAACGACATGATCGGCCAACGCTGGCAAGATCCCCCATCTGATCCACCCGAGAGAGGAGAATCGAAATGACTACACCAAGCGAGTTCTTTGAGCAACTGGCTCAGGATCCATCCAAAGTGGCTGGGCTGAACCACATCTTTCAGTTTGACGTTACCGGAGACAATGGGGGCCAGTGGTACGTTGATGCATCTAGCGACGAATCCAAGATCGTCCAAGGGACGCACGACAGCCCTGGCTGCACCATAACCATGGGAGATGAGGACCTGGTCGCAATACTTGAAGGCTCCCTAAACAGCCAGATGGCGTTCATGATGGGAAAGCTCAAGGTCTCCGGAGACATGTCGCTCGCCCTGCAGTTGCAGAAACTCTTTGGATAGCTCCCCCTACTGGCACAGGGGACTCATTCTGCAAACACCCTCCACTGGAGGAAGATTGATGGCGGTTGCGGCCGCCGGAATCGACGGCCGAAACCACTGAACCCAACCAGCCCGGTTCGCGCTCCAAGCGAGCTTGGCCGTGGAACCATTCATCGGGCCCCAACCGGCCACCCGGCCGACTTTGTGAAAGTTTTCCCAATCTTGACAGCTTTGACCTTATTGATGTATACTGACTGTGGGTCAGTGTATAACTCGCGGTCATTCACTGACCCGTAGTCATCTACCGGATCAACTGCTGCGGGCGGTCTATGCCCAGTTCGCTAACCCAGAACCGGCGAGAGAGGGAGCGCCAGGAACGATACGAGGCGATCTTGGATGCAGCGCGCCGCGTCTACTTTTCCAAGGGGATCACCAACACCACAGTAGACGATGTAGCGGCCGCGGCCGAGGTCAGCAAGGGAACCGTCTACCGCTACTTTCCCAGCAGACAGACCATCCTGCTCACCCTACTCCAGGAGGGTCTGATCATGCTCGTCGAGCGATTAGAGGCGGCTTACTCGGCGAATGAGTCCATCCCGGCTTCCAACCGGCTGCGCCGGTTGGCCAGGGCTTACTTTTCTTTCTTCCAGACCCATCCACACTACTATCGCCTGCTTATGTCGTTTGACCGCCCCGGGTTCATTGAATCGGTCGACCCCGACCTCTACGAGCATGTGCTCATCCGCGGCACCCGCGGGCTGACCTACGTCGTTCAGGCGATTGAGCAAGGGGTTGCCCAGGGCGAGCTTATCACCGAGGACCCCAAGCAGGCGGCCGGAGTCATCTGGTCGATGCTGCACGGCGTGTACGTCATCCTGGGCCACCCCCTTCGCCGTGAGATGATGGCATCTGACCTCGAGTCACTCTACAATGCCGCGCTGGAAACGGCAATCAAAGGCCTGATGGCCGGGTCCCGAGAAGACTCGGCTGATGGCAAGTGATAAAGGGGTGGTCCCCACTGCCGGGGACCGAGTCGGGTGGTGGGCCGCAAATTGTGTTGAGGATGCCCGTCTCCATCCGATCGCGGTAGCGTTGCCCCAGGGCTTCCACTGCCACCGGGATGAGCGGTACGCAGAGGGACGCCGGTAGAAACAGAGCGTCCACCGGTTTTCAATGACGGCTTGGTCGCACCAGGCCAAAATGGAGGATCCATGATCTCATTTGAACCGACCGAAGAACAACAGATGCTCATTGGTGCGGTCAGGCGATTCGCCGACAAGGAGATACGGCCCGTCTACCGCGACTTTGAGGAAGAGGGAGAGATACCCCACAGTTTCGCCCAAAAGGGATGGGAGTTGGGGTTGACGGCGGCCGGCATACCCGAAGAGTACGAGGGTTTTGCCGAAGAGCGTTCCGTGGTCACCGGTGCGCTCTATGCCGAGGAGCTGGCCTGGGGCGACCTTGCTATCGCCATGCATCTGCTGGCGCCGGGGTTGTTCGCCTATCCGGTTCTCCTGTGCGGCACAACAGAGCAGAAGGAGAGCTACCTGCCCCATTTTTGCGAGGATGAATTCAAATCGGCCACCGCTGCCCTCATAGAGCCCACTATCCGGTTCGATCCGGCCGCGCTCAAGACGACGGCGGTATTGGATGGCGACGAATACGTTCTCAACGGTAACAAGATGTACGTCCCGCTGGCAGCGACAGCCGATCTGATCCTGGTCTACGCGGCCGAGGACGGCGCAACCCAGGGATTCCTGGTCAAAGGGGGAACCCAAGGTCTGGAGGTCGGCGACCGCGAAAAGCACATGGGAATCAAGGCGCTGGCGACCTATGAACTCTCGCTGAACAACTGCCGCATTCCCCGTGCCGGAAAGCTGGGTGGGGAGTCAGGCTGCGACCTGGGCCAGTTGATGACTCTGTCTCGAATCGCCACCTCGGCCATGGCAGTGGGAGTCGCCCGCGCTTCCTACGAGTACGCCCTGGCCTATGCCAAAGAGCGCGAGGCATTCGGCGAGCCGATCGCGTCCCGCCAGGCAGTCGCCTTTATGCTGGCCGACATGGCGGTGGATATTGATGCTGCCCGACTCATGGTCTGGGAGGCAGCCTGGCGAGTAGATCAGGGCAAGGATGCGGCCAAGGAGGCCTATCTCGCCAAAATGTTCGCCGATGAGGTCGTACTGCGAGTCACTGATGGGGGAGTGCAGGTGTTGGGCGGCTATGGCTACATTCGCGAATTCCCGGTCGAGCTCTGGCTGCGCAACGGGCGGGGTTTTGCCGCCTTTGACGGGCTGGCGATGGTCTAGCAGAGTCGGTGACCGGAAGCGAGTGGCATAGGATATCACCCGGCCGGGCGCAGGATTGGTTTGCCGGCCGCATGAGGAGAACGGACGATGATTGATTTCGAACTACCAGATCAGATCAAGCAGCAGTACGCGATGTTTCGGCAGGTGGCCCAGGCGTCGATGCGACCGATTTCCCGAGACCTGGACGAGAACGAGCACGAAAAGCCGTGGGATTTCATCAACCAGATGTGGCCAGTCATCCAGATGCAAGAGGGGCACGAGCTCAAGAGGGCCGAAAAAAAGGCGGCCGCCATTGCGGCCGCCGAGAAACCGGCCAAGCCACGAAAGAAACGGCCCTCTACTGCCACCCTATTGATGGCACACATGATTGAGGCCATGTCATGGGGTGACGCCGGCATCTACTTGTGCATTCCGGGAGGGCAATTGGGCGGAGAAGCGATCAAGGCAGTGGGCACTATCGAGCAAAAGCGTCGCTTCCTGAAGCGCTTCACCGAAGGCGAACCCAAGTGGGCCGCCATGGCGATTACCGAGCCCTGTTGCGGCTCGGACACCGCCAACATCCAGGCCACCGCCCGGTTGGATGAAGAGACCAACGAATGGGTGCTCAATGGGGAAAAGATCTTTGTCACCAGCGGGCTAATGGCAACCCAGGAATCAGACGGCTTTGTGGTAGTCTGGGCCTCGGTGGATCGCTCAGCCAGGCGAGCCGGCATCAAGAGCTTTGTGGTGGAGGCAGGCACACCGGGCATGAAGGTCACCAAGACGGAGGAGAAACTGGGAATCCGCGCCAGCGACACCGTCTCCCTCCTTTTTGAAGAGTGCCGCATCCCCTATGACAATATCCTTGGCAATCCAGAGGTCAAGAAAGAGGGTACCACCAAGGGATTCAAGGGAGTGATGAAGACGTTCGACGCCTCGCGTCCCCTGGTCGCCGCCAGTGCCATGGGAATCGCCCGCGCGACCATCGAATTTGTCAAAGAGATGCTGGAAAAGGATGGTGTCGAGATTCGATACGGCCTGCCACGCCACCAATTGACCGGACTGGAGCGGGATGTCATGGAGATGGAGGCCCAATACAAGGCGGCTTGGCTGCTCACGCTGCGGGCGGTATCCATGCTCGACGAGCGCCGGCCGAACGCCATCGAATCATCCATGTGTAAAGCCAAGGCCGGCATGGCGGTGACACTCATCACCCAAAAAGCGGTCGAAATCCTCGGCCCCTTGGGCTACTCGCGCAAATGCCTGGTGGAAAAGTGGATGCGCGATGCCAAGATCAACGACCTGTTCGAAGGAACGGGTCAAATCAACACGCTGATTGTCGCCCGGCGGATTCTAGGCTTTAGCCGGAGAGAGTTGAAATAGCAGGAGGCGAGGAGAAACAACCATGAACTATTCCATAAACCGTGTCGCCGTCATCGGTTCTGGCACCATGGGGGCATCCATCGCAGCCCACCTGTCCAACGTCGGCATACCCAGCTATCTGCTCGACATCGTGCCACGGGAACTGACGCCGAAAGAGGAAAAACAAGGGCTCAAACTGGATGACGCGGCGGTGCGCAATCGGATCGCCAACGAAGGGCTGGAGCGGTGCCTCAAGGCACGGCCGGCCAACTTTTATGTCAAGAGTAGCGCAGACTTAATCACGGTAGGCAACCTGGAGGACAACTTCGACTGGGTGGGCAAGGTCGACTGGATCATCGAGGTGATTGTTGAGCGCCTCGACATCAAACAGCAACTGATGGCCCGCATCGACGAGACCCGGCGATCGAACGCGATCGTCACAACCAACACCAGTGGCATCCCCATCCACCAGATCGCCGACGGGCGCTCAGACAGTTTCCAACAGCACTTTATGGGGACCCACTTTTTCAACCCGCCCCGCTACCTCAAGCTGCTCGAGATCATCCCTCACCAGAAGAACAGCCCCGAACTGACAGAGTTCATCAAGGAATTCGGCACCCGGGTGCTGGGCAAAGGGGTAGTCATCTGCAAGGATACCCCCAACTTTATCGCCAACCGGATGATATCGATCGCCGGCTCCTATGGCATCACCTATGCCCTGGATGAAGGATACCACCCCGAAGA